>CABXVD010000001.1 GCA_902515625.1 uncultured Pelagibacteraceae bacterium
TAAATGATTAGTTTGTTTTTGAATCATGTGATCGAACATTAAACGATATCCTTTATCACTATCTTGATATGTAAGTTGATGATTGGACAACCATGCAATTATTCTTTTAGAAGTTAAATCAAATTCCCAACTGTTACTATTATATTTACCATTCTCATTTATCCATTTTTTAATGACTGACTGTGTAGTTTGTTTTGAGGATTTTAAATCAAGACTGAAAAACCAAAAAAAACTATTTAATTTTTCATAATCTTTTGTGCTCATTTTATTTTGCCAAATAGACTCAATCGCAAAATCTTCAATTCGGTATTTTTTATTTTGATATTTTATAATTGAAGATAGCAGGTAAGGACTTGGCTTATATTGAAAATTATTGTCAAAAGTTTTTGAAATTTTTTTCTCATAGAAATTAGAATTTTGATAAATTTTTTTAAAATTATTCTTCAAACCAAAATATAATTGGCTTAAAAAACCTAAGGAATTTGCATTAATCATTAATTTATTTTAGTTTTAATAAATTAATATTCTTTTTTATATCTCCGTCATTACTTTTGAATACAGTTGTACCTGAAACAAGAATGTTTGCCCCAGCCTCAATAGCAATTTTGCAATTTTCAAAATTTATTCCGCCGTCTATTTCAATATCAAAGGTCAATTTTTTTTCTTGTTGAATTTTTCTAAGTTGTTTAATTTTATCAAGAACTTCAGGCATAAATTTTTGACCTCCAAAACCAGGATTAACACTCATGATTAAAACTAAATCTATTTGATCCAAAAATTCAGTAATTAATTCAATTTTTGACTCTGGATTAAGAGAAACCCCAACCTTTTTTTTTAAAACTTGTATTGTTTTAATAGATTCTTTTAAATTTTGAGTAGCCTCTGGATGTATTGTAATTATATCTGCTCCCGCATTTGCATATGCTTCTATGTATTCTTGAACTGGTGAAATCATCAAGTGTACATCAAACTTTAAAGAAGAGTGTTTTCGCAGGGCCTTAATAACTGGGGGACCAATAGTTAAATTCGGTACAAAGTGACCATCCATGACATCCACATGGATCATATCTGCACCACCTTCCTCTAATCTTTTAATTTCAGTACCTAATTGACTAAAATCAGCAGATAAAATTGAGGGTGAAATTTGTATATTTTTCATTGATAGCTAGATTTACTAGTATCAATTTTTAAAATTTAATTGAATCAAAAAATTGATAAATTTGTCTCGATATTTCACTTTCAAGAGGAAATGACAGCATGCCCATAACAGAATAGCCCAGGATCCAAGGCATTAAATAAAATCTAATCATATAAAAAAACCAAGCCACATATAAAGGCACAAGAGGACCTATAATAAATGATGGGGTAATGGGTTTAAATAGTCTGATTAAAGGATTTGTATATTTAACAAATACTCTCATAAAAAAGAATTGAGAATCCTCTCTTTGAAAGATGTTCATTGCAACTCGACCGATTAATGTCCACATGATTATGCCAAAGAAATAATCAATAAAATATATAAACGGATGAAAGTTTGCTGACATTTAAGATTTATATTTGAAAAAGAAAAGAAAGAAAAGGGGCGAAATTAATCGCCCCTTATAAAGTTTATTTACTGTTTTCCAAGAATTGTTTTACCACTTGGTACACGTACTTCATCAACCATCTTTTGAGTTGCTTTGTCTGGCTCTTGAGTCATTAAACTCACAACCACCATTGCAACCAAACTAACAGCTGATCCGAAGATACCAAATGTTAATTGAGTAATTCCTAGGAATCCACTTCCACCAGTTCGTACCCAAACTAAGTACCAAGTACCAGCAGCTAGACCTCCTAACATACCAGCAATAGCACCTTGTCTGTTAGCTCTCTTCCACCATACACCAAGTACAAGTGGGAAGAACAATCCTGACATCGCAAAATCAAATGCCCAGATAACCGAACCTAAGATACCTTGGATCTCCATTGCCGCAATCGTTGCTCCAGCAAAACCAATTACTACAAGTAATACCCTTGCAACAACTAGTCGTTTTGCAGTTTCCGCTTTTGGATCAATGATCTTATAGTAAACATCATGTGATATAGCGTTTGCAATTGCTAGAATCAAACCATCAGCTGTTGACATGGCAGCTGCCATACCTCCAGCGGCAACCAGACCTGAGATTACGTATGGTAATCCTGCTATCTCTGGTGTTGCTAATACAACGGCTTTACCACCCATGAAGAACTCGTTTAATTCAACAGTTCCATTTCCGTTAAAGTCGCTGACAAACATTAGGTTTGCTGCATTCCAGTTTTGATACCAATCTATCGCTTGAACATCTGTTATTGATTTACCAATAATACCCGTAGATAAATTTGGATCCAATAAAGACAATTTAGATAGCGTAGCTAACATTGGAGCAGAAGAATAAAGTAGGAAGATAAAGAATAGTGACCAACCTACTGATTTTCTAGCTGCCTTTACACTTGGAGTAGTAAAGTATCTCATCATCACGTGAGGTAATGATGCTGTTCCCATCATCATCGCCAATGCTAATGAAATAAATGCCCAAGGTGTTGCGTTAACTGCAGAGTGAGCTTTAGTTATTCCTGCTAAGCCTTTAGGTACTGTCGCTAGATCAGCAGCTGAGTTTTTAACAAAACCAAACTGTGCCTCTAACTCACCAATTCTAGCTACTTCATCAGCTAACATAAAGTGAGGGAAGAAACCCGCACCTATTTTGTTACTGATCCAGAATACTGGAAGTAAGTAAGCTATAATTAGAACGATATATTGCGCAACTTGTGTCCAAGTTACCCCTCTCATACCACCTAACATTGAACATAATAAAATACTTATTAGTCCAATATAAACTGCGTATTGGAACGGGATATCAAGTGCAACAGATGCAATTGTACCTGTAGCGTTAATTTGTGCTGTTACATAAGTAAATGAAGCAACGGTTAAAACCACTACTGCACTAAACCTAGCTAAATTACCACCGTATCTTGTACCTATAAAATCTGGAACTGTATAACAGCCAAATTTTCTTAAGTAAGGTGCTAATAAAGATGCAACTAACACGTAACCACCAGTCCAACCTACAAGTAGAGCCATATAACCGTAACCTTTAAAGTAAATACCTCCAGCCATTGCAACGAATGAAGCACCAGACATCCAGTCTGCTGCTGTGGCCATTCCGTTGAATACTGTTGGTACTTGTCTTCCAGCTACGTAATATGCATCCGCTTGAGCTGTTCGTGATAGCCAACCGATTAATGCATAGATGAATACAGTAAATGCTACAAAAGCGATACCGATCGCCTTCGCAGTCATACCCATCTGTTCTGCAATTGCCATTAAAATTATGAAACCTATAAACCCTCCGGTATAGATTCCATAAACTTTAGGCAAGTTATCAATGAAATTAGTTCTTTTCATTATTCATCCTCTCTTTCGCTAAAGCCGAACTCTTCGTCGATTTTTTCTTGTCTATTCGCAAACCAGAAAATAAGGATTACGAATGCTCCAAGAGATCCCTGACATGTAAACCAATATGTCCACGGATAACCGAAAGGTCCTGTGACCTCGTTCATCTCAGCTCCAAAAAGGAAGATGCCAATTGAGAATACAAACCAGATTGCTAACGTAATCATCAGCAAACCTCTGGATTTCTCCCAATGTTTTTCTTGATTTGACATATTTACCTCTCTATTTAGTTATAACTGGCAAAACCATAACCATTATGAGGCTTTTGAAAAGACCTAAATTTAACCATAATAGGTACTTAATTACTTACTTTTTTAAGGTATAAATGCCACATACGGGGCAAATTATGTCAAAATACAAGTTAACTTGGAAAGATCTAACAACAACAGATTTTAAGACATATTTGTTTGCAATGTTTAAGGCATTCATTCCTAAAAAAAAAATTAGGAATTTAGATGAACTTGAAACCTTTATTCAAACTAAATCTGCATGGGTTACACAAGTAACTTTATATAATTATTTAAAAACTCGAATGGGAACTAGATATGTTCTTCATTTTGAAAATGATAAATTCATGGGCTCAGTTAATCTTGCTAAATGGAATATTTATTCTGTGGCACTTCAAGATTTATCACTTTTTACTTTCTCTTACTTAAGAGTCAATTTCAATTTTCAAGATACCAATAAAGCAAAAGAAACTTTTAACAAAATATTAGACGATGAAATTTCGAATAAAATGCCATTAGATATTGTTGACCAAGCTAGAGTAGATTTTGATAACAGACTTCAAAATATTGATTGGGATACTTATTATACAGATTTACCTTTTAACCCAAGTGCACTCTCATTATATAAATGGGCACCAATTGCTGAAGAGTTAAAAACTCTAGATCGAAAAATTGTCTTAAACTCTATGATATTAAAGTGGGATGTTATCAAACAAGAATTTCAAAACTTAATTCATTTTTAGACATTCTTTCTATTATCAACTAAACTTTCAACAACACTTGGATCAGCTAAAGTAGTGGTGTCTCCTAGTTGTCCATGTTCGTTAGCAGCAATCTTTCTCAAAATTCTTCTCATTATTTTTCCAGATCTAGTTTTTGGAAGACCTGGAGTAAAATGTATAAAGTCTGGAGTTGCAAGTGGTCCAATCTGTTTTCTAACCCAAAGTTTTAAATCTCTTTCGAGATCTCCTGTTTCAGTTTCTCCTGCGTTTAAGGTAACATAACAATACAAACCATTTCCTTTAATATCATGTGGATAGCCAACCACTGCTGCTTCAGCAACTTTAGGATGTGCAACAAACGCACTTTCAATTTCAGCTGTACCCAAATTATGTCCTGATACAATAATTACATCATCAACTCTTCCTGTGATCCAATAGTATCCATCTTTATCTCTTCTGCAGCCATCCCCAGTAAAATATTTTCCATTAAACTGAGAGAAATATGTGTCGATAAATCTTTGGTGGTCTCCATAAACAGTTCTCATTTGACCTGGCCATGATTGAGCAATACAAAGTCTTCCTTCACCAGCACCTTTTATCTCATTACCATTTTTATCAACTATAACAGGTTTAATTCCATAGAATGGTTTTGTCGCTGAACCAGGTTTTAATGGAATGGCACCAGTTTGAGGAGCTATCAGTATTCCTCCCGTCTCAGTTTGCCACCAAGTATCTACAATTGGGCTTTTAGAGTTACCAACAGTTTTGTAATACCACATCCAAGCCTCAGGATTAATTGGTTCACCAACAGTCCCAAGTAATTTTAAAGATTTTCTAGAGGTTTTTTTGACTGGTTTATCACCCTCACGCATTAAAGCTCTAATTGCCGTGGGAGCAGTGTAGAAAATATTAACTTTATATTTATCAACGATCTGCCACCACCTCGAAGTGTCAGGATAATTAGGAATTCCCTCAAACATTATTGTTGTTGCACCATTAGAAAGAGGTCCATAAATAATATAACTATGTCCAGTTACCCATCCAATATCAGCAGTACACCAATATATATCTTTTGGTTTATAGTTAAAAATATATTGATGCGTCATTGAGGCATAAACCATATACCCACCAGTAGTATGAAGAACTCCTTTTGGTTTACCAGTAGAGCCCGATGTATATAAAATAAATAAAGGATCCTCTGCATTCATTTCTTCTGGCTCACAATGACTTGGAACATCTTTTATCAGATCATGATACCAAACATCTCTTTCTTCATTCCAATTGATGTAATTTCCAGTTCGTTTAACAACAATACATTTTTTTACATTTGGACAATTTGTTAGAGCCTCATCAGTTGTATATTTTAATGGAATAGTTTTTCCACCTCTAACGCCTTCGTCAGCAGTAATTATATATTCAGACTCACAATCATTTACTCTACCAGAAATCGATTCTGCAGAAAAACCACCAAATATTATTGAATGAACTGCACCTATTCTGACGCATGCTAGCATTAAAATTGCAAGTTCTGGGATCATGGTTAAATAAATTGTAACTCGATCACCTTTTTTAATTCCAAGTTTTTTCAAGCCATTTGCTGCTTTAGAAACTTTTTGGTGTAATTGTTTGTAAGTTATTTTTTGACTATCTTTTGGATCATCGCCAACCCAAATAATTGCAGTTTTATCTTTTTTATCTTTCAGATGTCTATCGATACAGTTTGCAGAAGCATTTAAAGTTCCATCATGATACCATTTAATTTTTACTTCTTTAGAACTGTATTTAACGTCTTTGATTTTTTTATAAGGTTTTATCCAAGTAATTCTTTTTCCCTCTTTTCTCCAAAAATCATCATTGCTTTTAATAGATTGAGAGTATTTTTGTTGGTACTTACTTTTATTTGCCAAACTTACCTTCACCCATTCAGGTTTAGTTTTTATGACTACTTCGGGAGGAGAAGAACCATTTTCTTTTTTAATTTTTTTTCTTTTTCTAATTTTCTTTGAAACCTTTTTTACTTTTGTTTTTTTCTTAACTCTTTTGGAAGATTTTTTTTTTAATTTAGATTTTTTTTTCTTTTTTTTAGGCATGTGATAATTTATTTTTTAAATTCTACTCATGTTATTTATGATTTTCCAGCTTTTATAATCGATTGGCATCACAGATAATCTACTCTGTTTAATCAACGCTAAATCGCTTAATTCCTTGCGTTTTTTTATGTCTTTTAAGGTTACCGGTTTATCTAATTTTTTTTTAAATTTAACAGTAACAGCTACAAAGCGTGCACTTTTATCTGTTTTGTCTATGTAATGTTCTTTAATAACCTCTACAATACCTACAATTTCTTTACCGATGTTTGAATGATAAAAAAAACAAAGATCACCTTTTTTCATTGCCTTTAAATTTTTTGCAGCCTGATAATTTCTTACCCCATCCCATGTAGCACCTTTAGCACCTGCTTTAATTTGTTGGTCAATTGACCAAACATTTGATTCTGATTTTAACAAAAAAAAAGATTTAGTCATATTTTATTAAATCATTTTTTTATTTTAAATTTATACAATTTATTTAGATCCAAAATATATAGCATTTATAATCTTTAGATCATCCTTATCATATTTAATCCAGTCGTTATGAATTTTTTTGTTATCTAAATTTAAACTTCGATTAGTAACTCTAGCCAATAATTTAAATCCAATTTTTTCTAATAAATTTGTAATTTCATTTTGTCGTAAGAAATTTAGTGAAGGGTTATTTCTGTCAATTTTTTTTGAATAAATTTCTGAAGGAAATAAAGAATGGTCACTGAAATCAATTGAGTGCATAAAATAAGAGTTTGCTGACATTTTTTTGAAAATATTAGATAAAACATTTTCTATATCGTTAATTTTTATATGCTCCAGAACACTGTTGGAAATAACGAAATCAAACATTGACTCATTATGATTCTCAAAATTTTCTGTATTATTCTTTACTCTATGAATAAATTCTTCATAGCTCATCAAACTTCCATAATTACAAACAAGATCTTCATAAAGTTTCTTAAAATACTTTTCTTCAATAATTTTTGAAAAACAAATCTCTTCATTAAAAGCTGGGTCCGAATATATAAATTCCTTAGCACCTAAGAATAAAAATATTGGACCCCATCCTAACAATGGGCCAGACCCTAATTCATAAATTATCTTATTCTTTATAGAAATTTTTTTATATATATCCAAATTAGGAAAAGTAGTATTTATGTTTCTTAAATATCTTTCCCATCTATCTATCAAAACAACTGAAGATAAATGTTTTTTGTTATCTAAAAGTTCATTAAGATTGTATTTGAACAATCTTTTATTTCTTAATAAAAAATTTTTAGTCCATCTAAAATTTTCTTTCGGTGAAATTAACCAGAGTCTATGTAATATTTTTTTATATAAAGACATATTTTATTAATCAATGTTTATGTATATAATATGTATTATAATTATCTTTAATCAACATTTTATATTGTTTAATATTTTATAATAAAATCTACAACTTGACACCAGCCCCTTTTAAAAAAGTAGCTTCTTCATCAAGCGGCCACCTTGGTTTTGCTGGATGATCCAATTGACTAAATTGTTTTAACTTAAATTTTTCTAAACCAACCATAGCTATCATTGCAGCATTATCTCCACAGAGTTCTATTGGCGGAAAAATGCTTTGATAGTTTTGTTCTTCACATAGATTAATTAGCATATTTCTAATATTCTTATTAGCTGCTACTCCTCCAGCAACCACAAAATTTTTTTTAGTTGGGTTACTCTGTTTTTCAAAATCTGTAAAAGCAATTTTAGTTTTCTTGTATAAAATTTCTTCAATTGTTCTTTGAAATGATGCAGCAAGATCAAATTTTTCTTGATCAGTTTTAATGTTTTTTGTTATTTTTAATACTGCAGTTTTAAGTCCTGCAAAAGATAAGTTACAACCACCTTTATTAAAAATAGGTTTTGGTAAATTATATTTATTAGGATCACCTTTTTTTGCTAAAATTTCTATTTGTGGACCACCTGGAAATTCTATTCCTAAAAGTTTTGCAGTTTTATCAAATGCTTCTCCTAAAGCGTCATCAATTGTTGTTCCTAATCTTTTATATTTACCTAAACCTTGAACATTTAAAAATTGTGAATGACCGCCTGATATTAACAAAAGCAGGTAGGGATAATTTAAATTTGAATTTAATTTAGGACTTAAGGCGTGACCCTCTAGATGATTAACTGCTATAAAGGGTTTTTCTAAAGAAGCGGCAAACGCTTTTCCAAAACTTAAACCAACTGATAGACAAACAATTAAGCCAGGTCCTGCAGTGGAAGCTACAGCATCAATTTCATCTATTTTTTTTCCACTATCATCAATAGCTTTTTGAACAATCCAATCAATTTTTTCAATATGAGATCGTGCAGCTAATTCTGGAACAACTCCACCAAATTTTTTATGAACTTCAACTTGGCTTGAAACAATATTTGATAATACTACAGGTTTTCCTAGCTCATTTTCAGTTATTATTGATGCAGCTGTCTCATCACAGCTCGTTTCTATTCCGAGAATTAAGGGTTTTTTGCTCATTCAAATAGTTTTTAATAATTGTACAATCTCAATACAAGTAAGAAATAAATATATTTATGAAGAGAAAAATTATCATTGGATCTAGAGGAAGCAAGTTAGCCATGCTTTATGCTGAAAAAGCCAAAGATAAAATTGTCAAATCCACTGATTTTAGTGATGAAGATATAGTTATAAAAAAAATTACTACAAAAGGGGATGAGTTCCAGGATGTAAGATTGTCAGAAGTTGGAGGTAAAGGATTATTTTCAAGCAATATAGAAAAAGAGCTTCAAGATAAAAATATTGACGTTGCAGTTCACGCGCTTAAAGACATGCCAGCCCTTGAAACAAAAGGTCTTAAAACAGACTCATTTTTAGAAAGAAATGATCCAAGAGAAATTCTTATCACAATGAATAAACAAAAATTAAGTGAATTGAAAAAAAATTCTATAATTGGAACTTCATCTTTTAGAAGAGAATATCAAATTAAAAAAATTAGATCTGATCTTGAATGTAAACTTATTAGGGGAAATGTTGATACACGAATTAAAAAATTGAAAGATGGAATATATGATGCAATAATTTTGTCTTATGCAGGTATTAAATTTTTAAATTTTTATGATGAAATTTCAGAAATTTTTTCCACAGAACAAATGATTCCAAGTGCTGGACAAGGTATAATTGCCCTTCAATGTAGAGAAGGTGACGAGGAAATAATCTCAGTTTTAAAAAAAATAAATCATAATAAAACATTTATGAGAGCGTATGTTGAGAGAAATATTTTAAAAGTTTTGGAGGGAGATTGCGAAACTGCAGTTGGAGCCCACTCTATTATAAAAGATGATAAAATTATTGTTGAAGCTGAACTATTTTCTTTAGATGGTACTAAAAGGTTTTATGAAAAAAAAACTGGCAAAGCAGAAGATTTCAGTGAAATCGGTAGAGAAATGGGTAAAATTTTAAAAACAAAATCCAATAATTCTTATAAAAGATAATATGCATATTTTATTAACAAGACCATTAGAGGATTGTTCTGAAATGATTGTTAAATTTAAATCCTTAGGTCATCAGGTTTCTCATCTGCCTTTATTAAGTGTTGAAGAAGTAGATCATGATAAAATTAACTTTTCAGATTTTAACGGAATTATTTTCACTAGTACTAATGCTGTAAAATTTCTAAACCACGATAAAATTAATAAGACAATCAAATGCTTTTGTGTCGGTGAGATAACTGAAAAAAAAGCAAGAAGTTTTGGTTTCCAAAATACAATTGCAGCAGAGGGAAATGTTTCAAACTTAAAAGAATTAATTTTGCAAAACTATAATACATCGAGTGGTCATTTACTTTATGTAAGCGGAGAAACTATATCAGTAGATCTTGACCAACAGTTAATAAATGAAGGTTATATTATTAAGAGGATTGTAAATTATAGAGTTAAGCACAATATGAATTTTGGTGAAGACTTTGTTAAAGAATTAAAACAAAATATGCCAGACATTGTATATATTTACTCCCAAAACAGCGGATCAAGCTTTTTAAACTTTATCAAAATTCATCAATTAGAAAGCTTATGGATGGATACAAATTTAATGTGTATAGGTGAAAAAACCTCATCAATATTGAACGAAATTAAATGGAAAAAGATATTTCTTTTTAATCCTGGAGAAGAGGAGTTTTTGTTATATAAAATTTAGCCATGGATATAATAAATAATTTTTCTGAAATATTTTTATCAGTTTGGAATAAGGGAATTCTTGGAGTTGATATTTTTCAAATTCTTATTGGTATTAGTATATTTTTAGTTTTTCTAGTTTTTAGAGGTCTGATCAGTAAATTAGTTATTAAAAAGTTAGAAATTATATCAAAAAGAACTACAAATAAGTTAGACGATACTTTTGTTCGATCTTTAGAAGGACCTGCAAGATTTTTGCCAATTGTTTTAGGTTTTTTTATCGCAAGTTATTATATGACTTTTTCTGCTGAAGGTAGAGATGTGGTAGATACTATTAACAGAACTTTAATAACAATTTTAATATTTTGGGTTATCCATCAAATAATTGAACCAGTATCTTATATATTAAGTGGACTAGATAAACTTTTAACAAGAGAACTTATTGGATGGATAATTAAGTCATTAAAAGTTTTAATTTTTATACTTGGATTAGCGGCTGTTCTTGAGTTATGGGGAATTAAAATTGGTCCAATTATTGCGGGACTCGGTTTGTTTGGTGTTGCGGTAGCTTTAGGAGCACAAGACTTATTTAAAAATCTAATTTCAGGAATTTTAGTATTGGTTGAAAAAAGATTTAAAATTGGAGATTGGATCGCAGTTGAAGGAATTATAGAAGGGATAGTTGAAAAAATTGGTTTTAGGTCCACAACGATAAGAAAGTTTGATAAGTCTCTAGCAATTATTCCCAATTTTCAGTTTGCAGAAAATGCAGTGATAAATGTTAGTGAAACTTCAAATTGGAGAGTGAGGTGGATTATAACTCTTCAGTATGACTCTACCATTGATCAATTAAAAAAAGTAAGAGATGAAATAGAAGAATATATTAATAAAAGTAAAGACTTTAACCAAGCAACAGGAGTTGCTGTAAGAATAGAAAAATTTTCAGACAGTTCTATTGATTTACTAGTGAGATGTTTCACAAATTCTAATAGTTGGAGCAATTCTCTAGAAGTGAAAGAGAGATTAGCAATTGAAATTAAACAGATAGTTGAAAAAAATGGTGCTTCTTTTGCTTTCCCAAGTCAGTCAATTTATGTTGAAAAAAAATGATAGCAATTTTTTATTTAGTTTTACAAATTTTAAAACTTTATTCCTACGTTGTAATTGCTAACGTTATTGTTAGCTGGTTAATTGCTTTTAACGTTTTAAATACCCAAAACAGATTTGTTTATTCTATTTTAGAATTAAGCTATAGGCTTACAGATCCAATATTAAACAAAATCAGACGTTTTATACCTAATCTAGGTTCTTTGGACATCTCGCCTATAATTCTTCTGCTATTGATTTGGTTTATTGAAATGTGTATGAAGCTCTACATCGCGCCAATGATTTTTTAGAAAGATAAAAATGATTTTAATAGACGGAAAGAAAGCTGCTGCAGAGTTAAGAGAAGAGCTTAAGCATGAAGTCACAGGATTAAAAGCTAAATATAATAAAGTGCCAGGTTTAACAGTTATCCTGATAGGAGATTTAACTCCAAGCCAAATTTATGTACGTAATAAAGAAAAATCAGCCAAGGAGGTTGGCTTAAAATCTGAAGTTATAAAGTATCCAGACTCAGTTGAGGAAAAAACAGTATTAGAAAAAATTGAAGAATTAAATAAAGATGAAACAGTTTCAGGAATATTAGTTCAGTTACCACTTCCAAAACATATTGATAAACAAAAAGTTATTGAAACTATTTTACCTTCAAAAGATGTTGATGGTTTTCATCCAATGAATGTAGGAAATCTTTCCTCTGGATATGAAAGTTCAGTGCCATGTACTCCTTTAGGTTGCTATTTATTAATCAAAAAAGTTGAACCTAATTTAAATGGAAAAAAAGCAGTAATAGTTGGAAGATCAAATTTAAATGGAAAGCCAATGACGCAACTTCTTATAAAAGAAAATTGCACAGTGACAATAACTCATTCGAAAACTAAAGACCTGAAAGCAGAATGTTTAGAGGCAGATATAATAGTAGCTGCAGTTGGAATCCCAGAACTTGTCAAAGGTGACTGGGTTAAAAAAGATACTATTGTTATTGATGTTGGTATTAATAAAACTGATAAGGGTATTGTAGGGGATGTAGATTTTGATGAAGTTTCTAAAAATGCAAAAGCATTAACACCGGTTCCTGGTGGTGTAGGCCCAATGACAATCGCTTGTTTATTGAAAAATACAATAGAGTGTTTCAAAAGATCGCAAATTTAGCGATTAAATCTCACAGTTTATTCTGTTACTCTAAGATATGAAAAAACCAAAGTATCCCTATAGGATTGCCATAATTTTTCTTTTACTAACTTTTCCGACAATTGGAGCCACTCAACTTGGTTGGTACCTTTACGATCAGCAAACAGGGTTTGATTACGGAATGATAGTAGGTACTTTTTCAGTAATCTATGCAGCTTACTTATTGTATGAAAAAAAATGGAGAGAGGAAGATGAAGATTAATTTATGGAAAAAATAATTTTTTTTGGGTTAGTAATTCCCATCATGGCTTACGTTCTATATTTAGGTGGAATGGCAATTATGAATGGATTTAATGCTAAAGAAGCTAACAGAGCTGAAAAAGAGGAAGTAGAAGAGGAAACCAAAACAACTATATCAAATGATAATAGTTCACTAAGTGACGAATTAGAAAAATTAAATAGTTTGCGTGAAAGTGGAGTGCTTACTCAAGAAGAGTTTGAGAAAGCAAAAAGTAAATTACTAAACACTTAAGATGTTAAGAATTATTCCTAATAAAAATAATATTGGGGCTGAGATTGATACTGATCTTCAAAAACTTTCAGAGGAAAATTTCAAAACTATTGTCAATGCTTTAAATAAATATGGGATGATTTTTTTTAGAAGACAAAATCTTTCCTCCAAGCTCTATATAGAATTTGCTAAAAACTTTGGAAAACTTGCAAACTATCCTAGATTAAAAGGGTTAAACAAAAAATATCCTCAAATAACTGTAGTTCAAAGAAAGATAACGGATAAAGGACCAAGTTTTGGGGAACAGTTTCATACAGACTCTATTTATACAAAAAAACCACCAAGATTTACTATGTTGCTGTCAAAATTAGTTCCAAAAAAAGGAAAAGCAAATACCGAATTTTGTTCGCAGTATTATGCTTTTAAAGATTTAACTAAATCTATGAAACTAAAGTTATCAAGTTTAAAAGGAGTTTATTCCTCAGAAGGACCTATTTCAATTACTACAAAAGAGAGAGTTAAAGAGAAAGGTAAGAAAATAAAAGAATTAAAATCCACTCACAAAATTATAAGAAAAATAAGCTCAAATTATGCAATTTATTCCAGTCCAGGCCATCTAGTTGGATTTCAGCCAAAATTAAAAAATTCAATTAATTTAAAAAAAAAATTATCAGAACATCAAATTAAAAAAAAATTTCAACATTCACTAGAATGGGAAAAAAATCAATTAGCTATTTGGGATAACAGATCCATGTTGCATCAAGCAACACCTTTTAAAGGTAATAGAATTATGCACAGAATAACAATTCTTTAATTTTTTTCCATTAACCACAAGTTATCACTAGCTAAAAAATAAATTTTACCATTTTTAGGATGTACTTGAATGTCTCTTAGTCTTCCAATCTCGTTTTTAAAGACCACATTTTCTTTGACATTAGATAGATCAGAAAAATCAATTGCTCTTAGTGATTTATCTTTTAAAGACGTTACTAAAGCAAGACCATTCCATTCATTAAATTCTGAACCTTTGTAAATTGTGATGGCGCTCGTTGCAATTGAAGGAACCCAATATTTGATAGCTTTTGTAAAGCCAGGCTTCCATTTTGGTCCAATTTTGCTTCCTGAATAATTTGTTCCACCCCAGCCTAAAATTTTCCATCCATAGTTTTCACCTTTTTTTGCCTCACCAAACCAGTCACCTCCTTTAGCGCCGTGATTACTCATATAAATTTTTCCATCATAAGGTGACAAGGTTAAACCTTGCGGGTTTCTAATACCTATTTGATATATTTCTGGCAGCCAATCTGATTTCCCCTCAAACTTCGGATTATCTTTAGGTATACTCCCATCTAAGTGTATTCTTATAATACTTCCAGGATGTTGAGATGGATCTTGTGCAATCATACCTTGTCCTCTTTCACCAGCAGATGCAAATAAATAATTATCTTTAATAGCAAGTCTTGATCCAAAATGATAACCCGAGTCTATTGGTGGATTAGCTTGAAAGATATTTTTAAAATTTAATTCTTGTTTATTTAATTTTGCTTTTGCAATTGAGGTGCTAGTTTTCCAATTTACTCTATTCTCAGTATAAGAAATCCAAACAGTATTGTTTTGATAAATAATATCTAGTAATCCTCCTTGGCCATACTCTAAAAAATTCAAATTATGTTTTACCTCTAATATTTTTTTTGTAGCAATATTTATAATTTTTATTTTTCCACTTTTTTCTGTAACTATTATTTCATCTTCACTGATAAAAGATGAGCCCCATGGATCTTTAAGATTAGCAATTTTTTCAAAGTTTAAATTTGCAGAAAAACCATTTGAGCATAGAAAAGCAAAAAAAATTATAGATAAGAAAAATCTAATCACTTTATGAAAGTTTAGATCTACCACCATCAACAGCAATTATCTGACCTGTAACCCAAGAACTATCTTCAGTTATTAAAAATTTAGCTAATGAAGCTGAGTCTTTACCTTCACCCAACCTTTTTAAAGGGTGAGCCTTTGCGATACCTTCTGCAATTGCTGTATTTTTTAACATTGGTTCTGCAATTTTGGATTTAGTTAGACTTGGAGCAACACAGTTTACTCTAATGTGTGGAGCAAATTCTGCAGCAAGAGAAACTGTTAAACCTTCAACAGCTGCTTTTGTAGATGCAATAATAGCATGGTTAGTAAAACCTCTTTGTGCAGCAACAGTTGAAAATAAAACAATTGAACCATTGTTTTTTTTTAGGCTTTCTTGATATCCTTTGATCACCTCAACTGCTGAATATAAATTTAACTTCATACATTTAGTAAAATCTTCTTCCTTTACCATTCGCAAAGGTTTTAAATCAATTGAACCAACGCAGTAAGCAATCCCTTTTATTTCTGGTACATCAGCTTTAACTTTTTCTATAAAGCCCTCCTCTAAAACGTCCGCAACTGTAAATGAACATCCTAGTTTGTCTGCTATGGCGCTTACTTCACTTTGGTTCCTTGCGACTAAATGAATATCATTACCAGAATTTTTTAATTGTTCTGATAGGTTAGAACCTATAGATCCTGTCGCACCAAAAATAAGATATTTTTCTGACATAAAAATTATTATTAGTTATATTTAACCATGAAGTTATTTTTTATACTCGGTAATCAATTATTTCCAACAAAATACATTGACCGCTTCAAAAAAGACCATACGTTTTTTATGGCAGAAGACAAAGGTTTATGCACCTATGAAAAACATCATAAACAAAAAATTCTATTGTTTCTGTCCTCTATGCGGTCCTATGCAGATAGTCTTAAGAGAAATAAATTTAAATTAGATTATTCAAAAATTGAAGACAAAGAATTTAGTGAAGATTATTTAAAAAAATTAAAAAAAATTATTACCCAAAAAAAAATCAAAGAAGTTTCTAGCTTTGAAATAGAAGATAAACCCTTTGAACAAAAGATTTCCATGTTTTTTAAAAAGGAAAAGATTGATTGGAACATCATACAAACGCCAATGTTTTTAAATTCTCGTGAAGAATTTAAAAAATACTTAGGAAACTCAAAAAAACCATTTATGGCAACCTTCTATAAAGAGGTAAGAAAAAAATCTGGAATATTAATGGGATCTGACGGCAACCCTGTAGGTGGTAAGTGGAGTTTTGACGAAGACAATAGAAATAAATTACCCAAAGATATTTCAATACCTAAATTTCCTAAAATTAATGAAACAAATCATACAAAAAAATTAAAACCTATTATTGAAAAATTGTTCAAAGACCATCCGGGTAGCACAGATAATTTTTGGTTTGCAACAGAATATGAAGATGTTGTTAAACTTTTGAATTTTTTTATTAAAGAGAAATCAAATTTATTTGGTGACTATGAAGATGCTGTAGATCAAAAAGATCATATTCTTTTTCACAGTGCTCTAAGTCCCTATATCAATCTTGGATTAATAACGCCAGAATTTATAGTTCAAAAAGTTTTAGAGTTTCACAAAAAAAATAAAATTAGAATGAATTCTCTTGAGGGTTATATACGTCAGGTAATTGGTTGGAGAGAATTCATGCGAGGAGTTTACCAAGGTTATTCAAAAGAAATGGAAACTGGAAATTTTTTTAAACAAAATAGAAAAATGAAAAATTCTTGGTACGAAGGAAATACAGGTCTTCCACCATTAGATTATGCAATTAAAAATGCTGTTGATCATGGTTGGTCGCATCATATCGAGAGATTAATGATTTTATCAAATATTATGAACCTGTGTGAAATCAAACCTACAATTGTTTATAAATGGTTTATGGAAATGTTTGTAGACTCATCTGATTGGGTAATGGTTCCAAATGTTTATGGGATGGGGCTGTTTAGTGATGGAGGAATTTTTGCAACCAAACCTTATATATGTGGATCGGCATATTTTATGAAAATGATGGATTTTAAAAAAGGTGAGTGGTGTAATACAATGGACGGTCTTTATTGGAGATTTATAGATAGAAACAGAAAATTCTTTCTTAAAAATCCGCGCTTATCTATGATGGTTAGGATATTTGATAAAATGAAAATAGATAGAAAAAAATTAATTTTATCTGAAGCTGAAAAATTCATTAAACAAAATACTGCATAGTGAGAAAAGAAAATCTGCCGTCTAAAATTTGTTTAGTTTGCCAAAGACCCTTTAAATGGAGAAAAAAATGGAAGTTAAACTGGGAAAAAGTCAAATACTGCTCAAAAAGGTGTTCTAATAAAAAAATTTAAATATGAATTTGGAAAAATATAAATGGAAAAGTAGAATTTTGCTTGTAATTACACCAAATTTCAAAGACCCATCATATCAAAAAGTAAAAAAAATATATCAAAGCAAGATCAAGGAATTCCATAAAAGATATGTAAAATTAATTTGCAAATCAAATAAAAACAAAACTTTTTCAATAAATCTTATTGGTTTCGATGGAAAATCAAAAAAAATAATGAAAGATTTAAAGCCCAAGCTAGTTTTCCAAATAATTGACAAGATGCCAATGGGTAAAAAAATTAAACCAATCAACCTATCTTTATATTCTGATTATAATCCTAAAACCACAACGCATGGACTTGGATTTAAAAATAAAGAAAAGGCTTTATTTACAATTAATATAATTAAAAATAGATCTTTAAAGTATCAAGTAAATGTAGTTTCGACCATGCTGGGTAGAGCTAAAAATCATCCAAATAAAACTAAAGATATGGTTGGCGCTATAAAAGTATTTGATGATTGGTTGAAAAAATATAAGAGAAAAAAAAATGAAAAGTAAGATGTCTAATTTTTTAAATAAAATATTAATTTTAACAATTTTAATAGTACCCAACATTGTTAATGCTGATTTTTTTGAGGATATAACTGATAAAATTGTTGATAATCCAAAAAGACTTAGTTATGGCATTTCTGTTGCCGATATAAATCAAAATGGAAAATATGAATTTATAGTTACAGGATTTGGTTATCCTAATTTAGCTTTATCATATGATAATGGAATATTAATTAATATTGCTAGTCTAAATATATTTTCTGATGAATCTAGAAAAACTATTGGTGTTGCAGCATGTGATGTTGATAGAGATGGTTATGAAGAAATATATTTTCTTAACACAGATACATATAGTGGAACAAAAAAATATTCAGACAGACTAATAGATTTAGAAGAAAATAAGTTTTTTGACATGTTTGAAATTGAAAAAAATAAAGAGGATTTAAATTTAACAGCAGGTAGATCTGTTGTTTGTGTGGATAGAAAAGGTAATAGCGAATATGGTCTGTATGTATCAAATTATGGTGGACCAACAAGGTTTTATGAGATTGAAGATAAAAAGATTAAGGATAAATCAGTTAGTTTAAATTTAGATAAGGTTACAGGTGGAAGGGCAGTAGTTTCAGGGCATATTTTAACAGACAGATCTGATATTTTTGCAGCAAATGAAAGAGGTCCAAATTTTCTTTTGAAAAATAATAACGGGGTTTTTGAAGACGTTGCATTTGACTATCGAGTAGATGATGTGATCCAGAACGGTAGAGGAACTGCACTATCAGACATTCTTTATCGAGGAAGATTAGATATTATAAGTGGAAACTGGCAAGGTTATCACAGAGCTTACGCCTTAAAAGATAACCAATTTAAAGATATAGGTAATAGTAAATTTGATAAACCTTCAAGAATTCGAACCATTATATCTGCTGATTTTGATAATGACGGTTATGATGAAGTCTTCATGAACAACATAGCTGAGCCTAACAAGTTATTTAGGATAAAAGAGAATGGAGTTTTTGAGGAAATAATACTGGAAACAGGCCTCGAACCTGATGGGTTTGGCACAGGAGCTGCAGTTGCTGACATTGATAATGATGGTATTTTAGAATTACTAGTTTCTCGTGGTGAAAGTAAAGAACAGCCATTAACTTTATATAAAGCAAAAGTTGATAAACAGAGCAAATATTTGAGAATTAAACCTTTCAATAAATTTGGAGCTCCAGCGAGAGGTGCAACAGTTACATTACTTACAAATCAAAGAAAACATTCAAAAACTATTGATGCTGGATCTGGTTATTTGTGTCAAATGGAGCCTGTGGCACATTATGGAATTAGAAAAAACGAAAAAAATTTTAAAGTAGAAGTTAAATGGACTGATGGTACTAAAAACTTAATTAGAATAACTTCATTAAATCAAACAGTTACTATAAAACAAAAATGAAAAAAATCTTATCTAAATTCATTTTAATTTTCTTTGTATTTTTTCAATTTGAATCATTCGCAGAAGAAAAAAATTATCATAAAGAATTAATTACTGATTGGTCTAGAATATTTCCAGATCAAAATAGAAATGCAGCTGGACCAAAGTTTTTTAAGTATATTATAGATAAAGAAATTACTTATAAAGATTTTACAGAATTTAATAAATTATATTGTGCAGTTTCTGGATCATTAATTGACCCAAATAGTGAACCAGATTTTCTATACGCGAAAGAGAGCAGAACTGGGGAAAAAATTTGTGGTGATTACTATAAGTGCTGTATTCCTTGCTCGTGCGATATAATGAAATATTCTGAAGTTGAAAAGATGACTCATAAGTTTTTGGATGGTTTAAAAGATTTTTATGTATTCACCATCAGAAATCCTTGCAAGAAGAAAGATTTTCCCGACAGGGTAAATAAAGATTACTTTTGTGATGGAGAAAAAATCAATAATAATCAAGTTTATAATCTTAATGATCGAGTAGTAATAGGTTTATTTCATGAGGGAAGAAGCTGTAAAAAAGAAGAGATAGATTTTGTAAAAAGTCATCAAGTAACAGGAAGGTTTTGTGAATTAAGAAATAATACTCCTTTAGAAAACTTAAAAACTGGAATGGGTGATATATTTATAAAGCTTGCTAGATAATATTATTTAATTTGTTCAGAGATCTTTTCTGAGCTAAGCTGAATTTAGTGAATATTATCGTATTACAACACATTAAGATAGAAGACCCTGGATATATCAAAGATTTAATGTTAGCAGATGGATTTAATCTAACCACTATTGAGTTAGATGAAGGTGAAAAAATACCCGACGATTTAAATAAATTTGATGGAATGTTTTGTATGGGAGGTCCAATGGATACCTTTATGGAGAAGCAGTATCCATGGTTAGTAGAGGAAAAGAAAAAAATTAAAGAGTTTGTTGTAGATCTAAAAAAACCTTATTTAGGATTTTGTTTAGGCTGTCAGTTACTAGGAGAAGTAATAGGGGGACGAGTAGTTAAATCAAATCCTGCTGAGATAGGAATGATGGATATAAACTTTACAAAAGAAAAAGAAGTTGACAATTTGTTTTCAGAATTTCCAAACCAAATCAAAAGTCTTCAATGGCACTCTTATGAGGTGCAGGGAATTCAAAATCATAAGTATGTGACTTTGTTAGCTTCGTCACCAGTTACAAAATTTCAAATTTTTAAATACCAAAACCACGCCTATGGAATTCAATTTCATATAGAAATAAAAAATACCACAGTCAATGAATGGGGATGTGTCCCAGAATATAAAAAAGCTTTGGAGGATCAGCTTGGTAACGGTGCGTTAGAAAAATTTGATCAATCTGCAAAGGATAACATGAAAGATATGAATAACTATTCTACAATCCTTTATAATAATTTTAAAAAACTTTTATGAATAATAAAATATTTGAATAGGCCGGAGTTATAACCGCAATATTATATTCTTTGTTTGTTGGTTTAAATATAGGAATTGAATTTTTTGGTTTTTGTTTATTACTTTTTTCAGCAATTTTAATCGGAATATGGGCCTATAGGTGTGGTTATAAAAGAATTTTATTTCTACAATTTTTTTATGCAACAGCTGGTATTATTGGGATGGTGCGTTGGTTTTAATTAAAGCTTGATATTATTTTTGGAATATAATTTTTAAAATTAAAAAAACCTTTGTTACAATATTGCCAGGAAAATCGATCAAGATCCCTGTATAAAAAATTTAATTTAATAGTATTTGAATTTAAATAATCTAAGTTTTCACCAACAGTTGGATATAATCCACAGCAGTTTTCAATATTTTTAATTTCACTAATATCAATAACCTCAAACTCTATAGAATTATCTTTTAATCTTTGTTGTTGGTCATTTATTAAAAGAGACTTAAATTTCACTGACTTTTCACTGAGCTTGATAGATCTATTTTCATTTTTAACAGCAACTATATATATTTTTTTAAAATTATTTTCTTTGAAGTCAGTGATTTCAAATGAGAGATTATTTTCAAAAATTATAAGATTTTTATTTTCTAAATCCTGCGGGTTAATGAAATCTTGTTTAATTATAGAGTAATTTTTTTCTGAAATTTTTGGAGGAGCGTTCTCATTTAATTTGATGTTTTGAAATCTGTTATTAGTAAATTTTTTTATATTCCATTCACTTGCCAGGTAATGCTTACCCTGTGTTTGAATTCCAGCTACCCATCTCCAACCAAGGGTATTAGATGCAGCATCTCCATCATACAGATGTTGCATGAAAAACTCAGCACCAAGCTGCCATGGTAATTCTAGAGTGAAAATCCAAATACTCGCAAACCACATTCTGGTATGGTTGTGAAGATAGTTGTTTTCTTTGAGTTCATTTACCCAGTAATTAAAGCATTCAATATTTGTTTTCCCTTCGATTGCATTTAAATATTCTTTATTATCTTTGAAATCTTCTCTTATTTTTTTTAGCTCTATTAAATAATCATTCCATACATTTGGTCTAAGTTCTAGCCAGCCTTTCCAATAAGTACGCCAAAGAACTTCTTGGATAAACTTTTCATTTTTTGCAAAAGAAAATTTATCAAGAGATTTTTTTATTATTTCTTTTTCGCTTATTATCCCGTGTGTAATATAAGGTGATAAGCACGAGACATTAGATCTACCCTCAGGACCAAGATCAAAATTTCTTAATTTAGAGTAATCTGTAAGATTATTTTCAGCAAAATGATTTAGTTTTTCAATGGCTTTCGCCCTCGAAGCCTCAAATAACATATTTAAATTACCTAGATTTTTTTTTCTTCAGACCTAGTTTGTCACTATGTCTTAATCTTAGAACAACAATTGCTCCAGCGATCAACAGTATAGCAACTGCCTCATAAACAAGAGCCGTAGGGTCCATTTCTTTTCCTTGAAGAATAATAAATCGAGCAAGAGCTGTTATTGCAATAAGAAGTGGTAATGTAATACTTATAGATTGCTGATTCCAAAAAACCCTTACCATTGCAAGAACTTCTAAATATAGAAACATTAAAAGCAAATCAGCTAAAGTAACCGATTGATTTAAAAACATATTTGAAATTTCAATACCAACAGCAATAATAGTGCTGATCAAAATAATACACATCAACCCTAGTTGTAAATTTTTTGCTATCTTATCCATTACTTATCTTTACTAAATGGTAGCCATTTTTCAAACACTGATTTTGAAGAACCATCATAGGGAATAGAGTAGGAGTATGGGTTTGGACTAGTTAGAACTTCAATTCCTTTTGAAAAGACAAATATAAAAACAATAACAAAAACAATTACCATTATTTTAAAGGGATCAAAATTTTTAGTCTTAAAAACGCTAGTAGAACTCTCTTCGGCTCTGTGAAAATGTTTAAATGTCATATAGACTGCAAAAATCAAACCAATATGGGCTATGAATAGACCTGCCCAACCAAATGCAAAAGTAGTATATGAAAAAACATATAAACTAAAAACAGTGGTCCAAATAAAACTTAACACTAAAAGAATTTGTAACCTTACTGTTTTAGGAAGAGCCCTCAAATCATTTTTACTATCATCAAACAGAATGTTTGCTGCTTCTATCATCCAATTTTTTAATGATTCCATAAACCTAAGATATAGTTTTAAACAAATTTGACAAACGATAAATTGACCTAAGATTTATTAAGAACGTAGTTTTTTCTTATGAAAATTAATAAATCTTTCAACATTTGTTTTATTAAAGGTTTTATTTTCTTCAAAAGAAACTTTTTTCATAGAGTAGGCTGCACTATTAGTTTGTCTAGAAATAATTGTAACATTTCCTTTGTAAAGTTTGAGTTTAACTGAACCATTAACTTTATTTTTACTTAGGTCCACAATTTTTTGGAGTTTAAATCTTTCTTTTGAATACCAATAGCCATTGTAAATAAGTTCTGCATATCTTGACATAATTTGATCTTTTTTATGCATTGTATCTTTATCAAGAGTTACAGACTCCATTGCACGATGGGCATGCATTAACAAAGTACCCCCAGGTGTTTCGTATACACCTCTAGACTTTATTCCAATAAATCTATTTTCAACTAAATCAACTCTGCCAATTCCATTTTTACCCGCAAGTTGATTTAGTTTTTCTAATAATTTTGCTGGAGAAAGTTTTTTCCCATTGATACCAAATGGATCTCCGTTTTTAAAATTGATAGTAACAAAAGATGCTTTATTTGGTGCCTTTTCTGGCGAAACTGATCTTTGAAAAATAAATTCTGGGGCAAAATTTTTGGGATTTTCTAAAAGCTTACCTTCAGTAGAAGTGTGAAATAAATTATCGTCCACTGAAAAAGGAGATGCGCCTTTTTTATCCTTTGGAATAGCTATGTTGTGTTTTTTCGCATAATTAATTAGATCAGTTCTTGATTTTAATTTCCAAATTCTCCAAGGAGCAATGATTTTTATTTTAGGGCCAAAGTAATGATAGCCTAATTCAAATCTTACTTGATCGTTTCCTTTACCAGTCGCACCGTGAGAAACTGCAAATGCCTTAAATTTTTTAGCAACTCTAATCTGATCTTTAGCTATGAGTGGTCTTGCTATGGAGGTACCCAACAAGTAGACTCCTTCATAAATAGCATGACCTCTGATCATTGGATAAACATAATCTTTTACAAAAATATCTTTTAAATCTTTAATAATTATTTTAGTAACACCAAATTTTTTTGCATTAGAGATAATTTTTTTTCTATCAATCTCTTGCCCTACATCTGCGGTGTAACAAATTACTTCTGCATCATAATTTTCTTGAAGCCATTTTAAAATTATAGAGGTATCAAGCCCTCCAGAGTATGCTAGAACAATTTTTTTTTTTGATTTCATTAAACTAACTACAAGCTTTTCGAGACGCGTTATAAGCTTTAGTAAATCCTAGCAATGAATAGTGATCAATTGTTTGAGAACCCTTTTGATTGTATCCCGTAATCATTATTCGAGAACCTTTTCTCATTTGCTTAATCATTTTTAGTTCAATCTTATTATCAGCAATCCAAGCAAAGCCTTGTTCTTTAATATCAAATTTAAACTTATTTTTTCCTGAGGCAGCAGTAACAGAATTGCTTTTGTTAAATTCATAGCCTGGGGTGACACTCACTTCATTGGTAATGCTTTCGTTTGGTCTAAAAGCTACAAATAATTTTGCATCTCTCTTGTTTGTTTTTGGAGCTTGCAATATAGGTGAGGATTGTGCGAAACAAACTTTTCCATTTGCTTCAGAAACTACCATTGCTTCCCAGTCTTTATATTTACCAATTTTTTTTACTTCTTGAGCTTGAAGCAGGCTAAAGCTGGTTAAAAATAAAATAATAAAAAAAGCTGTAATTTTTTTAGTTATGGACATGGATTAGGGTAAATTTTTTGAACATTGTTAATTTCTTTAATGACATCTTCTGATAAGTTAACGTTTACACTTTCTATATTTGTTTTCAACTGCTCCATTGTTGTTGCACCAATAATTACACTAGTCATAAAGTCCTGAATTTCACAAAATTTGATAGACATTTGACTCATATCAAGATTATGTTTCTTGCTTATATTGTAATAAAGCTCTACTGCTTCCTCAGTATTTGGCTTTCTATATCTTGTCCAAAAATCAAAATCTCTTTCCATTCTTGATCCTTTTGGAAATTTTTTATTTCTATATTTTCCACTCAAATAACCACTTGCAAGTGGAGAATATGATAAGCATCCGATTTCCTCTCTTATTGATACTTCAGCTAATCCAACCTCGTAAGATCTATTTAACAAACTATATGGGTTCTGGATTGACATCATTCGGGGCAAATTTTTGTCCTTTGAGAGTTTAAGAAAGCTCATTGTTCCCCAAGGTGTTTCATTCGATAAACCAATGTATCTAATTTTACCCTGATTTATGTATTTGTTTAATTCTTCCAATACATCTTCAAATTGGCTCCAATCATTTTCTTGATGAACATAACCTAATCTTCCAAAGTTATTTACTTTTCTTTCTGGCCAATGAAGTTGATATAAATCAACATAATCAGTTTTTAATCTTTTAAGACTATTATTTAAAGCGATCTCTAAGTTAGGACTTACAAAACTATTTTCTCCATTTCTTAAATAGTCCCTAGCAGGTCCCGCAACTTTAGTTGCAAGAATTACCTTGTCTCTTTTTTTAGTTTTCTCAAACCATTTTCCAATTATTTCTTCTGTATCGCCGTAAGTTTCTTTTCTGGGAGGTACGGCATATAATTCTGCTGTGTCCCAAAAATTAACTCCCTGGTCTAAAGCAAAGTCCATTTGCTCAAATGCTTCATTCTGCGTATTTTGTTCTCCCCAAGTCATAGTTCCGAGACAAATTGTGCTTACTTTTAAGTCAGTATTTCCTAGATTTTTGTAATTCATTTGAAAATTATGTTAACGTTTTATTTACCTTTTAAGGTATCTTGAATAATTAGTAAAAGGCTATTATATAACACTCATATGAAATTTGATAAAAACGGAATACTAAACAGAGCAAAAGCAGCTCAACAATCAACTGTTGTAATGGATGAAGGCTTAAGAGCCTACATGCTAAAAGTTTATAACTACATGGCAACAGGAATTTTATTAACTGGAATAGTTGCGCTATTAACATTTAAAATGTCAGTCGTTACTAATGATGCTGGATCTATTGTTGGTCTAACTCAAATGGGTAATGCAATTTATATGTCAGGTTTAAAATGGCTTGTGATGCTTGCGCCTTTAGGAATTGTTTTTTACATGAGTTTTGGAATTAATAAAATGAGTGCATCAAAAGCTCAGACAACTTTTTGGGTTTTTGCTGGTTTAATGGGTTTGTCTTTATCCTCAATTTTATTGGTTTACACAGGAATGAGTGTAACTAGAGTTTTCTTTATTTGTTCAGCAACTTTTGGGGCAATGAGTATTTATGGTTACACTACAAAAAGAGATTTAACTAAATTAGGCTCTTTCTTAATGATGGGATTAATTGGAATAATTATAGCATCAATAGTTAATATATTTATGAAATCATCAATGATGTATTTTGTTATATCTATATTAGGAGTTTTAATTTTTGTTGGCCTTACGGCTTATGATACTCAAAAAATTAAAAATATGTACGCAGCTAGCGACACCGGTGAAATCATGGGTAAAAAAGCTGTAATGGGTGCTCTTACTCTTTATCTAGACTTTATAAATCTATTTATAATGTTGCTAAGACTTTTTGGCCAAAGACGTTAATTTAGAGCTTTTTCCAGTTTGTATCTTTTAATAATATTCTAAGTTCAAAAGAATTCTTTAAAATCTTACCATTCGTATCTGTAATTAAATATTTAAGATTTTTATTTTTTGGCTTAAAATTTTTACAAATTTTATAAATAGCATTTTCAGCTGCATTTCTAAAAACACTAAAGCTTACTTGTTTGCTAGAAATATTTAACCCATAGTCTTTCCAAGATCCTTCAGACACCATTTTTGCATATAGATCCAAAATTATTTTAAGTTCATCTTTTTCAAAGAACTGCTTTTGCTCTATTTTATTTTGAGGGTTATTGATTATTAATTTTAGATTACTGCGCATCAATTTTATGTTTATTAATTAGTGGTATCTGAAATGCTGTAAAAATTATTGTTATTGGCAACATTCCCCATACTTTAAAGTTAACCCAGAATTCCTCAGTTTGCGTCCTCCAAACAAACTCATTAAGTACAGCGAGCCCAAGAAAAAACAACATCCATCTTTTATTTAGTATCTCCCATCCAATATCAGATAAGGGTATGGATTTACCCATAATTTTTTTTAAAATAGGTTCTCTTGTAAAATATTTTCCAAAAAATAAAGCTAAGGCAAATAAAATATTTATTATAGTTGGTTTTACATAAATAAATATTGGATCATTAAAATAAATAGTTAGGCCGCCAAAGAATGTGATTAATATTCCACTAACCAATGGCATTGGTGGTATTTTTTTTTCAAAGAACCATACAACTGCCAAAGCAATTAAAGTTGCAACTATGAGTGGAGGTATTGCAACTGATAAATTTTTATCATTATTATAATAAAAGAAAAAAAATATTGCTAATGGCCCGAAATCGGTAATAAATTTCAAAAAAGATTTATTCACTAAAAAGATATTAACATATTTGCCACATCACAAAACATTAATCTTTTTTGCATTGATTTTTTTATTTAAATACCCATACTAATCATAATGCCAACCCAAAAAGCTAAATTTTCAATAGGCGACATTGTTAAACATAAACACTTTGAATTTAGAGGTGTGATTTATGATGTTGATTTTGAATTTAACAATTCAGAGGAATGGTATCAATCGATCCCAAAAAATGTCAGACCAAGAAAAGATCAGCCGTTTTACCACTTACTTGCTGAAAATGATGAAATTACTTATGAGGCATATGTTTCAGAGCAAAACTTACTTATGGACGACTCCGACGAACCAATAAAACACCCTCTAATTGAAGAAATTTTTTCAGGAAAAAAGGGCTCAAGCTACTTTAAGCTTTCAAATTAAGCGTATCAACATTCCAACACATTTAGCTCAAATCTAGGCCATAAATATTCATTAATTTTCACTCATATTCTGATCAAGGATGTTAAACGTTATATTTAGTCTTATTGTCTCCCCCTCTGCATTCTTGATCAGATAACTTTTTCATAATAGAAATTCCAAAATTAATTATTAAATAATAGACATGTTCAAGATTTTAGAACCAAATAAAATTTTTCAAATAACTTCAAAAGCTCCAAAGTATATCTTATTTTTATTTGTTATTGTTTTGACGGTTGGTTTGACCGAGGCGTTAATTTTGTCTCCAGAGGATTATAAACAAAGTGACGCTGTAAGAATTATGTATGTTCATGTTCCATCAGCATGGATTTCACTTGGAATTTTTTCATCAATTACTTTGTTATCGATAAGTGGTTTTATTTTTAAGAATAAAAATTTTTTTTTAATAGCAAAAAGTTTAGCACCATCTGGATTTGTTTTTAACATAATTGCTTTAGTTACAGGTGCGATTTGGGGCAAACCTACATGGGGAACTTGGTGGGCATGGGACGCTCGGATTACATCAATGTTAATTTTAGCATTATTTTTTGCTATTTATTTAATAGCCTGGAGAATTTATGAGAAAGAAGAAAAAGTTTTTAAGATTACTACCTTTATAACTATTGTCGGTATTATAAATGTTCCAATTACTAAATACTCGGTTGATTGGTGGAATACACTTCACCAGCCAGCATCAATTAATATTTTAACAAAAAGCTCAATACATTCTTCAATGCTTTTCCCGCTATTATTAATGACTGCGGCATTTGCTCTATTTTCGTTGTTAATTTTCTTAATGAAATATAATACAGAACTGATAAAAATTAAAAATAAAGGCTTAGATAGATTATGATTAATGAATTACTTTTTATGAATGGATATGCAGTATACGTAATGTCTGCTTTTGGTTTTACTCTTTTAAGTTTTTTAGGCTTGTATATGATTACGAAGCTACAATTTGTTAAAGAGCAAAGTAAATTTGTTGCTAAATTTGGGTCTTTAAATCCTGAAAAAGCTAATTCTGCAAAAATACAAAGAATCAATAAAGAAATTTTAGCTAACGCCACAAACAACTAACTTTTAAACCATGTATGGTCGCAAAGTTAAATTAAGATTTTTGTTTGTAACACTAATTTTAGTTACATTAGTTTTAACAGTTTTCTTAATTCTAAAATCTTTAGAGGAAAATGTAGTTTTCTTTCAATCACCAACTGAAATTAAAACATTATCAGAATTAGATACAAATAAAATTAGAGTTGGAGGAATGGTTAAAAAAAATTCAATTAATGTAAATTCTGATGAAGTTAACTTCATCATTACAGATTTTAAAAATGAAATAAATGTAAGTTATTCTGGTGCTGTCCCTAATCTCTTTGCTGAGGAAAAAGGGGTAGTTGCAGAAGGATTTTTAAAAGATAGAAATTTTTTTTCTGCCACTAAAATTTTAGCTAAGCATGATGAAAATTATATGCCACCAGAAGTAAAAGAAGCTTTGGAGGAGAAATAAATTGATTTACAGTGTTGTCGGTCATTACTCACTTATCCTAGGTTTATGTGCTGGCTTAATCTTAATTTTTTTTTCAATTCAAAATTTTAAAAACTCAAATCAATTAGACACTAAAATTTTATCGTTTTCGTTTTTACAATTATTTTTTGTTTTAATTAGTTTTTTAGCTTTAATTATTTCTTTTGTTATCTCAGATTTTAGTAACGAAACTGTATTTAACAATTCACATACGACTAAACCACTTTTTTATAAAATTAGTGGAACTTGGGGAAACCACGAGGGAAGCTTGCTGCTATGGTTATTAGTTTTAACATTATTTATATTTATATTTTTATTAAGAACTAAAAATCAACCAATCAAGTATAAAATTTTAACATTAGGTTTTCAGCAAGTAATTATAATTGGTTTTTTTTTATTTCTCATTCAAACTTCAAATCCTTTTAATTATTTATTTCCAGTTCCAGATGAGGGCTTAGGATTAAATCCAATATTGCAGGATCCTGCATTAGCAATTCATCCACCAATTTTATATTTGGGTTATGTTGGCTCCTCTATTATTTTTTCATCTGCTTTAGCTGCAACCACCTTAAACATGGTTTCAATAAGCTGGGCAGTACATATTAAAAAATGGGTTTTAATCTCCTGGATTTTTTTAACATTGGGTATTTTACTTGGATCAATTTGGGCTTACTACGAATTAGGTTGGGGAGGATTTTGGTTTTGGGATCCAGTAGAAAATGTTTCCTTAATGCCCTGGCTAGCTTTGACAACCCTTTTACACTGTATTTTAGTTCTTGAGAGAAAAGAAATTCTAACTTCATGGGTGATCATATTGTCCATTGCAACTTTCACCTTGAGCATGTGTGGGACTTTTTTAGTAAGATCTGGAATTCTAAATTCTGTTCATACATTTGCCAATGATCCAGAAAGAGGCTTATTTATTTTAATATTTTTATTTGCTTTAATTTTTTTGTCTTTATTTATTTTTTTCTTTTTTCATCAAACCAGTAAAAATAATTCGTCTAATTTTTTTTGGTTAAGTAAAGAAACTTCAATTTTAGTAAATAACTGGTTTATGATGTACTTTCTATCAGTTGTATTAATTGGTACAGTTTATCCTATCTTTTTAGATGTAATATCTTCTCAGAAAATATCTGTGGGGCCGCCATTTTATCACAAACTGATTGCCCCATTTTTAATTCCTTTTTTATTTGCGATGGCAATTGGGCCAAGATTAAAATGGATAAGATCTGATTTAAAAGATAAAATCTATCTAATTTCTTTATTAATTATCTCTATTTTAATATCTTTCTTTATTGTCAAAAATTTTAGTACGAATATTCTTATTAATACTATCCTAATCTCCAGTGCTCTTTATTTATTTTTTATTACACTGAGAGATTTTTTTAGCAAGAAATATAAAAATTTTGCTCAAAACACTGCTCATTTTGGATTTAGTTTATTGATTTTAAGTATTTTATTTAACAATTTATTTTCAAGTGAAATAATAACTAATTTAAAAGTAGGTGAAACTTATGATAATTCAAAAACAAAAATAGTTTTTGAAAGTATAAATCAAAAAAAAGAGAAAAATTATAAATCTATAATTGCTAACTTTAACATTACTAATTCCGAAGGTATAAATAACAACTTATCACCTGAATTAAGAATATATAACCAACCTAATATCACAACTAGTGAGGCAGATATTAAAACTACATTAATGAAGGATAAATTTATTGTAATTAATCTTGTCCAAAATCAAGATTATTTTAATGTAAGATATCAAGTTAAACCTTTTATGTTGTGGATATGGTTATCAGTTATCATGATAAGCTTTGGTGGTATAGTTAGTTTTTTACAAAAAAGAATATGAAAAATAAATTAATTCCATATTCAATAATACTAATTTTTTTAATTATTTTTGCTGTTTTTTACAAAAGTCTAAAAGACACAAATATTTATACACCAGAGACGAAGATCAATAATGATATTCCAATTTTCTCAGCTGATCTTCTGCTTTTAAATGAGAATTCAACCTCAATTGAAATTTTTGAATTAGATAAATTCTATTTATTAAACATTTGGGCCTCTTGGTGTGTTCCATGTAGAGATGAACACCCAATATTGATGAGTTTAAGTAAAAATAATAAATTAACTATTATTGGTATGAATTATAAAGATAATAAAAAAAATGCTAAAAGCTTTTTGGATGAATTAGGAAATCCTTATGAAAAAATCATTTTAGATAAAAATGGGACAAATTCAATTGAATGGGGAGCTTTTGGTGTACCTGAAACTTTTATAATTTATAATAATAAAATAATTAAAAAATATATTGGACCCCTTAATCAGGAGTTGTTGATAGAAATACAAAAAATAATAAAATGAAAATATTTAAAAATTTTGTAATTATTTTTCTCTTAATGACTATTAATAATCTTAATGCAAATGAAAATAGTGAAAGAAATGAAATCACAAAAAATCTCAGATGCTTGATTTGTCAAGGACAATCAGTTTATGACTCAGACTCTGATTTTGCAAATAGTATGAAAATTTTAGTAGATAAAAAATTAGATAAAGGTTTATCAGAAAAAGAAATATATATTTATTTTAAGGAAAAATATGGCGATTGGATTTTGTATGACCCAGGGCTTAATAAAAATACGTATTTACTATGGTTATTACCAATATTGATATTTGTATTTGGAGGTGCAATAATTTTCAAAAGTTTTATACTAAAAAAATAATTATTTATTAGCTATGAATCTAAAAATTTTTTTAACATCATTATTCTTAGTTTTCTTTACTCTTTCAGTAACTGCTGAGGAATTAAAAGTAAAAAATCAAAATACAGAATTTAATGTTTATACAGGAATGTTTGATTTTAGCGATGATGGTAAAAAATCTACATTATTAGGTTTTCAACATCAAAATGAAAATTTAAATAAGGATACTTTTTTAGGAAATCTTTCACCAATCACTGGAGCATTAATCACAGCCGATTCTGCAAGTTATCTCTATACTGGTGTTCAAGCTCAATATAAGCTTGGAGTATTAAATTTTACCCCAAGTTTTACTCCTGGTTTGTACTTTGAAGGAGATGGAAAAGATTTGGGTCATCTAATTGAATTTAAAAGTGAATTACAATTTTCACTAGATTTATCAAAAACAAGTGAATTAGGCTTTTCTTATAATCATTTATCTAATGCGAGCTTAGGAGACAAAAATCCTGGGGCAAATAGTTATATGTTTAATTTCTTTAAAAACTTTTAATAAGATTTATGAATTTAAAAGATTGTCATAATTTTGCTGATTTTAGAAAATTGGCACAAAAAAAGTTACCCTCTCCAATTTTTCATTACATTGATGGTGCTGCAGATGACGAAGTTACATATGCTAGAAATACAAATGCGTTTGATGATGTTGATTTAGTGCCAAATGTTTTAAGAGGTGTAGAAAATGTCGATTTATCCACAACAATATTTGGAAAGAAATTAGATTTACCTTTTTATTTATCACCTACCGCTTTACAGAGATTATTTCATTATGATGGGGAAAGAGCTGTGGGTAAGGCTGCAAAAAAATACAATACCATGTTTGGGGTATCAGCCTTAGCAACAGTAAGTGTTGAGGAAATTTCTTCACTTGTTGACACACCAAAAATGTTTCAGTTTTATTTTCATAAAGACAGAGGCCTCAACGATTCTTGCTTAGAAAGAGCAAAAGCAGCTAAGTTTGATGTGATGGCTCTAACAGTTGATACAATTACTGGAGGAAATAGAGAAAGAGATTTGAGAACTGGGTTTACGTCACCACCTAAACTAACACTTTCAAGTTTATTTAGTTTTGCCACAAAGCCAATGTGGGGAATAAATTATTTAACAAAAGGTAAGTTTGAATTACCTCATCTTCAAGATTTTGTAAAAGAAGGTACTAGCACCAACTCTTCGATTGGAAATTATTTTTCTACAATGCTGGATCAGTCAATGAATTGGAAAGATGCGGAACAACTTTGCTCTAAATGGGGAGGTCATTTTGCTTTAAAAGGAGTGATGAGTGTTGAAGATGCTAAAAGAGCAGTAGATATTGGATGTACGGGGATAATGGTTTCAAACCATGGTGGTAGACAATTAGATGGTTCCAGATCTCCTTTCGATCAACTTGCTGAAATTGTTGATGCTGTCGGTGATAAACTGGATGTAATTTGTGAGGGAGGAATTCACAGAGGAACTCACATGCTTAAAGCATTATCATTAGGCGCAAAAGCATGTTCTGGTGGAAGATTATACTTATACGCTCTAGCGGCAGCTGGACAAGCAGGTGTTGAAAGAGCTTTAGAGAAGTATAAGTCTGAATTAGTAAGAGATATGAAGTTAATGGGTTGCACTAAAATAAGTGATTTAAATAGAAGTAATTTAAGATTTAGAATATAGCAATCATGAACATAAATGATTGTTATAACTTTGAAGACTTTAGAAAATTAGCAAAAAAAAAATTACCATCTCCTATTTTTCATTACATTGATGGTGGAGCAGATGATGAAGTTACTCTAAATAGAAATACAAATTCTTTCAATGATTGTGATCTTGTTCCAAATATATTAGCAAGTGTTGGAGAGCCTGATTTATCCACAACAGTATTTGGTAGAAAAATTGATATACCTCTTTTCTTATCACCGACAGCAATGCAAAGTTTGTACACTCCCGAAGGAGACAAAGCTTCAGCAAGAGCTGCTGAAAAATTTGGAACGATGTATAGCATGTCTACAATGGCATCATTTTCAATTGAAGAAATAGCCAATATTTCAAGTGGTCCAAAACTTTTTCAACTATATGTTCATAAAGATCAATCTATTACTGACGATTTAATTGATAGATGTCGAAGAGCAAATTTTGATGGGCTTTGTTTGACTGTGGATACTCTTGTTGCTGGAAACAGAGAAAGAGATCATAGAACGGGGTTTACCACTCCTCCCAAATTAACCTTGGAAAGCTTACTAAGTTTTGCGATGCGTCCAGAATGGGTTTTTAAATATTTAACAAATAAAAAATTTGAGCTAGCTAACATTAAACACAAAACTGACAAAGGAACTAACATTGCGAAATCAGTCATAGATTATATTAATGAACAATACGATCCTAAAATGAATTGGAAAGATGCAGAGTACTGTATTAAGAGATGGAATGGTCCTTTTGCATTGAAAGGAGTGATGTCGGTTGAAGATGCTAAAAGAGCAATTGATATTGGCTGCACTGCGATAATGATTTCTAATCATGGAGGAAGACAATTAGATGGTTCAAGATCTCCTTTCGATCAAGTGAAAGCTATTTCAGATGCAGTTGGTGATAAGTTAGAAATTATACTTGATGGTGGTATAAGAAGAGGAACGCATGTTCTTAAAGCGCTAGCTGCAGGAGCAACAGCTTGTAGTTTTGGTAAAGCATATCTTTTTAGCTTAGGAGCTGGAGGTCAAAAAGGAGTTGAAAGATTATTAGACAATATGCAAAAAGAAATTAGAAGAAATATGATTTTGATGGGATGTAAAAAAATTGAAGACTTGGATGCGTCAAAAATAATCTACCGCAACTAATCAATAAGTAATTTTCAGGATTATTGTAAAAACCTAAAACAGGTTATTTAAAAAACATGAATAGACATTAGCCCACTTTTCGTCTAGGTTTTCATTTTTAAAATTATGAGACTTGCAAAAAATTTAGATAAATTAGGAACAGAGACTGCATTTAGTGTCTTAGCGGAAGCTAAAGCATTAGAGGCGAAAGGTCATCCAATGATTCATCTAGGGTTAGGTCAGCCAGATTTTAAAACACCTAAGCACGTAGTTGAAGCTGCAAAAAAAGCTTTAGATGATGGACACCATGGATATGTAATGTCTAACGGAATTCCAGAATGTAGAGAAGCTGTAACAAGGTGGATTAAAAAACAGTATAACGCAAATATTGATGCTGAAAGAATTTTAATTATGCCCGGTGGAAAGCCTACAATGAGTTATGCCATTCAATGTTTTGGTGAACCAGGAGCAGAAATAATTCATCCCACACCAGCATTTCCGATTTATGAATCAATGATAAATTATACCGGTTCGACACCTGTACCATATGATCTTACTGAAGATAAAGATCTTAAATTTGATCCAGATAAAATTTTATCTCTAATTACTGATAAAACTAGATTGTTAATTTTAATTAATCCAAATAACCCAACAGGTAGTTTTGTTGAAAAACCCGTAATAGATTATTTTGCAAAAGAATTAGAAAAACATCCACATGTTACTATCTTAAGTGATGAAATTTATAGTAGACAAATTTTTGACTACAAAGAAATGCCATCTTTTTTTCATTATGAAGCATTAAAGGATAGGCTAATTGTTTTAGAGGGATGGAGTAAAGCTTACTCAATGACTGGTTGGAGACTAGGATGGAGTTATTGGCCCAAAGAAATGATTACACATGTTAATAAATTATTAATAAATAGTGTATCTTGTGTAAATGCAGCTGCACAATATGCAGGTATAGCAGCTTTAGATGGTCCAGATGATTCAATCAAAGACATGCTAGATAAATTTACATTGAGAAGAAATTTAATTCACAAAGGATTAAATGATTTACCTGGAATTGAATGTAGTTTACCCGGTGGCGCTTTTTATGCTTTTCCAAAAGTAATAGGTACAGGCATGAATGGCTCTGAATTTTGTAAAAAAGCTATGCACGAAGCTGGAGTTGCAATTGTCCCAGGAACAGCATTTGGTAAAACTTGCCAAGATTATGTAAGATTTAGTTTTGCAGCATCTAGAGATAATATACAGCAAGCATTGGAAAATATAGGCAAGATGCTTTCTAAATAAGCTGTATTTTTTTATTTTTTTTATTATTATTAATATTTAGAATTATGAACCAGCAAGTTGAAATAGAATTAAAAAATCTTTTAAATAGTAGATATTCAACATCGGAGTCTGCTCGTGGAAATTATGCAAGAGGTGAAGATACCTACGATCCAATTCTATCAAAAGCAGTTGTCTTTCCTGAAACTAATGAAGAAGTTTCAAAAATATTAAAACTTTGTAACGAACATAAAATACCAGTAGTTCCATATGGTACAGGAACATCATTAGAGGGAAATGTTGTGGGAAATGAAGATGGCATAACTATTTGTTTGGAAAAAATGAATAAAATTTTAAGTGTTAATGCTGAAGATTTTGATTGTAGAGTTCAAGCTTGTGTAACAAAGGAACAATTAAACGAGTATTTGAGAGAAGATGGAGTTTTTTTCCCGATTGATCCTGGAGCAAACGCAGCTTTAGGTGGCATGGCCTCAACCTCAGCATCAGGAACAATGGCTGTAAAATATGGAACTATGAAGACAGTTATTTCAGGTCTAACAGTAGTTTTACCAAATGGTGATATCATTAATACAGGTGGTAGAACTAAAAAAACTTCAGCAGGTTATAATTTAACTAATCTATTTATTGGATCAGAAGGAACTCTAGGTATTATTACTGAAGTTCATTTAAGATTATCTCCAATACCAGAAAGTATTATGAGTGCGGTTTGTCATTTTCCTTCATTAGAGGATGCAGTAATGACAGCTCAACAGGTTATTCAGTACGGTGTTCCAATTGCAAGGATTGAAATGTTAAATGCAGATCAAATGGGTATTAGTATTAATTATTCAAAATTAAAAGATATTGAGGCAGTGCCAACTTTATTTTTTGAATTTCATGGATCAGAGTCCTCGAATAAAGAGAATATTGAAATTGTAGAAGAATTATCAAAAGACAACAAAGGTAGTTCTTTTAAATGGGCTAAAGATTTAGAAGACAGAAACAAACTTTGGCAAGCAAGATGGGACGTATATTATTCTGTTAAGGCTTTAAATGATAACGGAAGAGTTTATTCAACTGATGTATGTGTTCCAATTTCAAAGATTACAGAGTGTGTAAAATTTGCAGAAGAAAAAGCAAAAGAATTTGGAGTTAGGGCTCCAATGGTTGGCCACATGGGTGATGGTAATTTCCATGTCGTTCTACCTTACGATCCTGCAAAAAAAGAAATGTATAAACAACTTAGAGCTTTTAATAGCTCGTTAATTAGAAAAGCTTTAGAGCTTGAGGGAACCATCACAGGCGAACACGGTGTAGGTCTCCATAAAAAAGAGTATTTATTAGAGCAGCATCCCGATAGTATTCCAGTAATGAAATCAATTAAAAGAACATTGGATCCAAATAATATAATGAATCCTGGAAAAATTTTCGATCTAAACTAATCTTAAATATGAAAAAAATCCTGATCACTAGGAGATTACTAAGATCTTGTGAGGATAAAGCTAAAGAAACATTTGAAGCAAATTTTAATTTAAACGATGAATTATATTCTCAAAAAAAATTAATTGAGTTAAGTGGTGGGCAAGATGGTATATTGTCCTCCTTAACTGATAAATTAGATGCTGAAACAATAAATCAACTTCCAGACTCGATAAAAATTATTTCTAATTTTGCCGTTGGATTTGGGAATATAGACTTAGAAGCAGCAAAGAAAAAAGGTATTGCAGTCACCAATACTCCAGATGTTTTGACTGATGCAACAGCTGAGATTGGAGTGTTGTTGATTTTGGGTGCATGTAGGCGTGCTGCTGAGGGAATAGAAAGTGCAAAAGTAGGTGGCTGGAAATGGTCAGCAGATTATTTAATTGGCAAACAACTAACAGGTGCCAGACTTGGAATACTTGGCATGGGGAGAATTGGACAAAAAATTGCAAAAGTTGCTAAATCTTTAGGAATGATCATTCATTATCACAATAGATCTAAGCTAAGTGAAGATAAAGAAGACGGAGCGACATACCATGATAATTTAAAAGACTTACTTTCAGTATCAGATGTATTGTCAGTTTGTTGTCCAGCTTCAAAAGAAACAGTCGATATGATTAATAAAGATACAATTGAATATTTACCTAAAGGTGCAATTGTTACAAACGTTGCAAGAGGAGATATTATCGAGGATGAAGCTTTGATAGATGCTCTTGAACGAAGAAAAGTTTACGCTGTAGGATTGGATGTTTATAAGAATGAACCAAATTTAAATCCTGGATATCTTAAACATAAAAGCGCATTTATCCTTCCACATTTAGGTAGTGCTACCAAAGAAACCCGAACAGCAATGGCTAATTTAGCAATAGATAATATTGATGAATTTTTTAAAACGGGTAGCTGTAAGAATAAAGTAAATTAATCATAATTCATGAACAAACCTGTTTTAGCCAAATCAAAGGCTATTACGATATTTTTAGTTTTTGCTTTAGGATATTTTATTTCAAATCTTCTAAGAGCAATTACTGCAACTATTTCACCAGAGCTAGTTACCGAATTTAATCTAACAGCTGGAGAACTTGGTCTTTTAGGTGGAGGGTATTTTTTAGGATTTGCGAGCGTTCAAATTCCACTTGGTTATTTATTAGACTCGAAAGGACCAAAGAAAATTGTTTCTTATTTTTTATCTTTAACAATTATTGGATTAATTTTATTTGCCTCAGCACAAAATTTAACAATGCTTCTCATTTCGAGAATTTTAATTGGTATTGGAGTGGGTGCATGTTTGATGGGACCACTCACTGCATATAGAATTTGGTATCAGGATCAAACTCAACAACGAGCTAATTCTTGGATGTTAATGGTAGGAGCAATCGGAATGCTATTCTCTAGTTTGCCAGTTCAATATTTTTTACCAATAATTGGATGGAGAGATATATTTATGTGTTTAGCTGTTTTAACTTTTTTAAGCATAGTTTTAATCATTATATTTATTCCTAAGTGGGATTCAGATAGAATTACTAGTGAAGACTCCGGCGACTCAAAATTAAGCACTGTTTGGAAAAATCCCTTATTTAAAAGTTTGGTTCCAATGGGCTTTTTTAATTATGGGGGATTATTTGCTATCCAAACATTGTGGGCTGGCCCATGGATGGTAAGAGTTTCTGGATACACGCCAGAAGAAAGTGCCCAAGGTCTTTTTCTAATTTATTTTTGTATGCTTTTCTCTTTCTTAAGTTGGGGCTATTTTGTTCCAAGGTTTTCAAAAAGTGTAAGTGATGCTGTAAAATTATTAAGATTTGGTGCTCCAATAAATCTAATAGTATTATCAATAATTATTTATTTAGGTCCAAACGCTGGTGCAATTCATTGGGCAATATTTATAGTTAGTTCAATATTTTTATCTTTAACTCAGCCTGCGGTTGGCATGGCTTTTTCATTATCTAATGCTGGAAAAGCCTTAACATCTTTTAATTTATTAATATTTATAGGAGCATTTTCGTTACAATGGATAATTGGACTGATTATTGATCTAGGAATTAGTTTAAATTTTTCTGAAATAAATTCTTTTAAATTTGCGATGATTTTTGTTCTTATTACTTCTCTCTCATCTTATTTTTATTTTTTGGTTAAAAATAAATAAATTTATTTAATTAAGATGTTTATAAACAGTTGTTCTCGAAACTCCTAATTTTCTAGAGACAGCCATTATGTTCTTTGATTTTAAATAAGTTGATCTAATTAGTTTACATCTTTCTCTTCGAATTTTTGTGTCATTACATTTTTTACAAGCGTCAATTTTTTTTGAACTATTATTAGCTATAAGTTTGTTTTCTTTAAAGTTTTGGCTTTTTGTTACAAAAACAGATGAACCTAAGTGATCAGTTATCTTTAAAGTTTTATCGTTTAATAAGTCTGAAGCAATAGAGGAAAAAGAATTTGTGAAGATCTTATTAAAGTTTTCATTTTTTAAATCTACTAAACCATTAAGCATAATTTTTGCATTTTGATTTGCTCCAACGATTACACCATCTCCATTGATTGCCAATAACCCAACACTTGTGGTTGACAAGTATTCTAATCTTGGATGGAAAGACAAAATTAATTCATTATTAAATTTTCTAATAAATAATTTTGTTTCAATACTTCGGGTTGCAAGTTTTACTAGCGCCAAAGTATGTTGCTCTCTTGACATAGAATCCGTAGAGGCATCAATGATACCAATTGTTTTACCATCGTAGTTAATAATTGGGCTTGCAAAACATGAAATATTTTCATGGGCAATAAAGAAATGCTCTTTACCAGAAACAATGGTTGGTTTTTTTAATTCAACTGACAATCCTAAACCATTAGTGCCACAAACATTTTCAGCCCAAATGGATCCAGGCACAACTGTCTTGCCAACATCTGTTTTAAGACAAGTTTTATCGTAAATGGTATCAAGTACTAATCCATTTTCATCTGAGTATGCTACCATAAAATTAGTTCCAGCAATTTGGGAATATAAAAGTTCTAATTCTGGAATAATTAATTTTCTTATACTCTCGTTTTTTTCTTTGATCTTTTTAAGTTCTATTGAAGAAATAATACTTTGCTTTGGATCTCTAAAAGGATCTAATCCATTATTCACACATCTTGTCCAACTTTCAGAAATTTCATTGCTGATTTTTTGTGAGATCATTCCTCTTCTTTCAAGGATATTTTTAATCTCTTGGTTTTGAGGTATTAAATCCATGTAGTGACGAGAATATTATAAATAAACAATAGAACAACCAACTTGAGGTTGTATTTGTTAACTTATTGAACACTTAAAAGTGCCATTGACTCCATCGCATATACTATTTTTAATATGCTTTGAAAAAAATTAAAGGGAGAGAATTAATGAAAGCTCAAGTTTTACATAAATACGACCCAGAAATGAAAGAGAAAATTTGGGTAACAGAGCAAGAAATGCCTGATCCAAAATTAGAAAAATCCACAGATGTTATAGTCAAAATAGGTGCGGCAGGTGTTTGCAGAACAGACTTACATATAATTGAAGGCGTTTGGAAACATATTCAAGATCCAGATGATAAGCTTCTTCCTTGCGTCATGGGACATGAGAACGCTGGATGGGTTGAGGAAGTAGGAAAAGACGTTACTAATTTTAAAAAAGGGGATTCAGTCATTTTACATCCTTTAATATCAGGGACTGGTGGAACTTGTTTAGATTGCAGAAGAGGAAATGATATGCACGCTGAAGCAGGTGCATTTCCAGGACTAAATATAAAAGAAGGTGGATATGCTGAGCTTTTAAAAACTAGTGTTAGAAACTTAATTAAGTTACCAACTGTTTTAACACCTAAAGATGTTGCTCCTTTTTCAGATGCAGGTTTGACTGCATATAGAGTTGTAAAAAAAGCTACAAGACATCTTTTACCAGGACAGAACTGTGTAATTATAGGTGCAGGTGGTCTAGGGCATATTGCGATTCAATGTTTAAAAGCAATGTGTGCAGCAAATATAATCATAGTTGAAAAATCAAAAACTGCACTTGATCACGCTATGCCACTTGGTGGCGATAAAGGAGTATTGATTGATGGAAATGAAGTAGAACAAGTCATGGAGCTAACCAAAGGTAAAGGTGCTGAAGCTGTAATAGATTTTGTAGGTGAAAAAGGTTCTACATCAATGGGCTTGAACATGACATCAGGTGGTGGTTATTATTATATCGTTGGTTATGGTGAGGAAATAAAAATCCTTGCAGTGGATGTAATTATAGCTGAGAAAAATATAATTGGAAATTTAGTGGGAACGTGGTCTGAGTTGTATGAACTTATGGAACTAGCTGACAAAGGATTAGTTAAGCTATCTATGGCAGAATACAAACTAGACGATGCTAATAAAGCACTTCATGATCTTAACGAGGGAAAAGTTAAGGGACGAGCTGTTTTAGTTCCATAAAAAAAAAAGAGAGGAAATAATGAAAATAATAAAAACTTTCGTAACAGGTTTAATTTCAGCAATGTTGATATTAAGCCCAGTTGCGTATGCTGATAAGTGGGGAGATCAATTTCCACATATCAAAGCTACAGGGGATATTCCAGGTGATTGTTCTTATGAAGAAATGTCTAAGAAAAATTATAAAGGAAAAACTCTTAAAATAAATACACATGCTGTTCCAGTAATTGGACAGCCTACTGCTTTGCATGCTGAACAGTTTGCAAAGTTAACAGGAGCAAAAGTTGATGTAACGCATACACCTGCAGGCGATTTGTACGCAAAAGCTATGGTTCCTTTTAAAGCTGGTCAAGCTCCATACGATATCGTATTTGGTTTTTCTAACTTTATTAATGACTGGAGACAATACTTGGCACCAGTTCCTAAAAAGTACATGAATTCAACTGAGATGAAAGATGTAACTAAATCTCACGTAGGAGTCTCTTCTTGGGATGGAACTATGTATCAATATCCAGTGGATGGTGACAGACATTATCTAAAATATAGAAAAGACGTAATAGATAATCCTGAGTATCAGAAGAAATATAAAGCAGATACTGGCAAAGAGTTAAAAGTTCCTACAACTTGGAAAGAGTATGGCGAAATGGCTAAATACTTTAATGGTTGGGACTGGGACGGAGATGGAGAAAAAGAATACGGTTCAGCTGAAGTAATGAAAAAAGACGATTTAATGTTCGCAGCTTTTTTCAGTAGATCAGTAGCGTATGCTAAAAATCCAAGAACTCCAGGTGGTTTCTTTTTTGATTTAGAAACTATGAAACCAAACATTAACAATCCAGGATTTGTTGAAGCTTTAGGTGACTGGGTAGAGGCTACTAAGTATGTTCCTCCAGGAGGAATTAACTTTGGACTAGGTGATGAAATTGGATCATTTGGTGGCGGTCAAACTCTATTTAGTTTTTCATGGGATGACGCGTTTATTGCAGCAATGCAAGATGATAGCCCTATTAAAAATAAAGTAGGTACAGCTCCTCTTCCAGGTGCAGATAAAGTTTGGAATAGAGTTTCAGGTAAATGGGAAAATCAATATAACCAAGCACCATACATAGTATGGGGTTGGGCAGTTGGTGTAGCTAAAAAAAGTAAAGTACAAGAGATGGCATTTGACTATCTATGTTTCTTTTCTAATGGAGCAAACCACCAAGCTGACTTAGCTATTGGAAATTTTGGTGTTAACCCTTTTAAAAACTCTGATTTCGATCCACAACTTTATATAAAAACTATGGGTTGGGATGCTGACATTGCTAACAGCTACACAAAGACACTTAAAGATATGGAAAAAAGTAAAAATAGAGTTTTCCCTTTAAGAGTTAGAGGTGTATTTGAGTTTACTAGTGCAGTTGCTACTGGAACTTCTAAGGCTCTAGCAGGTCAATTGTCTCCACAAGAAGCACTTGATGAAGTTGCTAAAGAGTGGGAAGCAATTGTAAACAGAGTAGGAAAGAAGAATGTTCAAGAAGACTACGCTGTTGGTGTTAAAATGGAAGACAACAAGTTATAAGATAACTTAAATTTTTATGTGGCCACTTTTTTTAGTGGCCACATAGTAATCAATCCAAAATACTCTAATGAACTTTAAGCAAAAATATGTTTTTTTATTTCCAGGTTTATTTGTTCTAATAGGTATTTTAATTTTCCCAATAATTTTTGTAATTCGTTTAAGTTTATCAGGGTGGAATAGTTATAACGGTTTAAATTTTATTGGTCTTGAAAATTACATTAGATTATTTACTGACGACCCTCGATTTTGGGAATCATTTTTTAGATTAAGTTTTTTGTCTGTTACAACAGTAATCTTACAATATGTGATTGGTTTTGCGCTAGCTCATATGGTTTGGAAAGATATTAAATTTCAAAGATTTTTTAGAGTTTTATTTTTAATACCAATGATGACAACACCAGTTATCATGACAGTAATTTGGAGAACTTTTTTTCATGAATCTCTTGGTCCAGTTAATGACATTCTGTCAAATTTTGGAATGTCACCCAAGTGGTTAACAGATCCAGTTCTCGCAAAATTTACAGTCATAATTGTTGAGGTCTGGCAATGGACACCTTTCATGTTCTTATTGCTATTAGCGGGTCTTTTGTCTTTGCCAAAAGAACCATTTTTAGCTGCTGCTATTGATGGTGCAAGCCCGGTTCGAAAATTTTTATATGTAACTTTCCCATTGATGGCCCCAATTTCTATTGGAGCAATAATAATTAGATTGATTGAAGCTTCAAAAATTATGGATACTGTTTATGTTTTAACATCAGGTGGACCGGGAACTTCAACTGAAACTTCAAGTTTTTATATTTTTATTAAAGGACTTAGAGAGTTTCAAATGGGTTATGCAGCATCAATGTCATTCACATATTTGATAATTATGATTGTAAGTTTAACTGTTATAGCAAAAGTACTAACTAAATTAATGCTTAAAGATTAGATATGGGAAAATTATATAAAATCTTAAAATATTTTTTTATAACCTTTTGGGCAGTTTTTGTAGTAGCTCCTTTTCTTTGGGCTCTTACAACTTCATTTAAGGATTTTAATTCAGTGAATGGTGGAGCAACATATATTCCATGGGTAGACTTTGAACCAAAGTTAGAGGGCTGGAGAGTACTGATCAAGTCTCCTGCAAATGGAGGTGTTGATATAATTGAACCTTACTTCAATAGTTTATTTGTAACCTGTACAGCTAGTTTGATTAGTATAATATTAGGAACTTTGTCTGCTTATGCTCTTTCAAGATTTACATTTAAAGCAGGTTTTGTAAAAAATAATGACATTACCTTCTTTTTTATTTCTCAAAGAATTATGCCACCAATTGTTTTATCAATTCCTTTCTTTTTATTCTTAGGTGCAATTAATTTGTTGGATAGTTTAATTGGATTAATAGTCGTTTATATTGTTTTACTAATGCCAATTGCAGTTTGGATAATGGTTGATTTTTTTAACAAAGTTCCAAGAGAGATTGATGAAACCGCTTTAATTGATGGATGTAATCCGTATCAAGCTTTTTTTAAAGTAGTACTTCCAAATTCAATACCTGGATTAATAGTTGCTGGTATGTTTTGTATAATCTTTGGCTGGATTGATTTTTTCTTTGCATTTATTTTAACTTTTACTGAAGTACAACTTTTACCAGTTAAAATTGTTGCCTTAAATTCATCTATTACGCCTTGGTGGAGCTTATCTGCTTCAGCTTTGATTTCAGTTGCACCACTCATCATAGTTGCTTTTGTTGTAGAGAGATATTTGTCAAAAGGAAACTTGTCAGGAGCAATAAAATAATGAATTTAGTTGCTGAAAACTTATCCTATAAACCAGATGAACAGTTCCATCTTGATGAAGTGTCTTTTGATTTTAAGAAAGGAAATATTTATACAATTCTTGGAAGAACGTTGTCAGGCAAAACAACGTTACTAAAGACTATTGCTGGATTATTAACACCTGACACAGGTTCAATGCACTTCGAGGATAAAAATTTTTTAAAAGTTCCAGTTTGGGAGAGAAATATTGCAATGGTTTATCAGCAATTTATAAATTACCCTCACTTAAATGTCTTTGAGAACGTTGCTTTCCCCCTTAAACAAAGAAAAGTAGACGATCAGGTGATATCTGATGAAGTTACAAAATCTCTTAAATCTGTGGGACTAGAAGGTTATGAAAATAGAAAAATCCAGGAGTTATCAGGCGGTCAACAACAGAGAGTTTCTCTAGCAAGGTCTTTAGTGAAAAATGCAAAGATTTTACTATTGGATGAGCCTTTAGTTAATCTGGATTACAAACTAAGGGAGCAATTAAGAGAAGAGTTTAAGAATATATTTTCTCAAGGATTATCTGAAGACAGTATTGTTGTATTTTCTACTACAGATCCAAGAGAAGCAATGGAGCTAAATGGTGAGGTTATTGTTCTTGATGAGGGAAAAGTATTACAAGTTGGGCCTGCTAAAGAAATCTTTGAAAATCCAAAAACTCTAAAAGTTGCTGAAATTTCTAACGATCCACCTATGAATATTCTAAAAGCGATTATTCAAGAAAATAAAATTATATTTGAAGAAATTAAAGTAGACTTACCTAGTCATTTATCTAATTTAAAAGAAAAAAACTTCAATTTAGGTATTAGAGCATCTGATATAGAATTAAGTGATAGTGGTTTTGAATTTGAAGTTGAGCTCGCAGAAATTAGTGGCTCAGAAACATTACTTCATCTTAAAAGAGGAAATGCTAGAATTATTACTTCTATAGAGGAAGTCCTGAATTTTAATATTCAAGATAGAGTTAAAATTAATTTTAATGCAAATAAAGTTTATGCTTTTAATGAGGATGGAGTTTTAGCCTCGTCTCCTTTTGGAGGTTCTTATGTCTAAAATAGATTTAAATAATATTTCTCATACATATAATCCTAATGATCCAGAACCTACTTATGCATTAAACCCTTTTTCAATGACTTGGAAAAATGGAAAAAGATATGCAATATTGGGACCGTCTGGATGTGGAAAAACTACGATGTTAAATATTGTGTCAGGACTAGTAATACCCTCTGCAGGAAGTATTTTATTTGATGATAAAGATGTTACAGATCTTAAAACTGAGGATAGAAATATTGCTCAAGTTTTTCAGTTTCCAGTTATTTATAATACCATGACAGTCTTTGAAAATTTAGCATTTCCTTTACTATGTAGAGATTTTGAAAAAGAACAAATCAATGAAAGAGTTAATTCAGTTGCAGAAACTTTAAATTTACAATCTTTTCTTAAATCTCCTGCTAGAAAACTTACCGCAGATCAAAAACAATTAATTTCACTTGGTCGAGGCTTAGTTAGAGAAGATGTAGCTGCAGTTCTAATGGACGAACCATTAACAGTTATTGATCCTGATTTGAAATTTAGACTAAGAAGAAAGCTTAAAGAGATTAATGAAGAATTTAAAACTACCCTAGTTTACGTTACGCATGATCAAAACGAGGCGATGACTTTTGCTGATAATATCATTGTTATGAGTGACGGTGAGGTTGTGCAAGCAGGAACTCCTAAGGAGTTATTTGAGAGACCAAACACAACTTTCGTTGGATATTTTATTGGTTCACCGGCAATGAATTTATTCGAAACAGAAGCGTCATCAAATGATTGTGTTAAAATTAATGGAACATTGATTAAAACAAACACTAATTTATCAAAACTTAAAGATAAAAAAATTAAGTTAGGTATTAGATCTGAGTTTATTAATTTAGCTAAGGATCAGAAAGAAAATTTGCTATCCGTTGAAGTTGATAAGGTAGAAGACCTTGGAAATTATAAGTTATTAACCGCTAAAATGGGAGAACTTACAATAAAATCAAAAATTAACAGAGAAACAGCGGTTCCTTCTAGTGATGTAAAATTACACATACCACCTGATAAATGCTGCGTTTACGAGAACGAAATTCTTATTTAAATTAATAATTCTACTAGAGATTGTATATTTTTTGTTAAGTGTCAATCCGCCCGTGTTTTTAGAAAGACTCTATTCTAATTCTATGTTTAATTACTACCGTTAATTAACAAGAGGAGAGAACAAAATGATTAAAAATAAAAAATCATTGAAAGGTGCAAAAACACCTTCAAGACGTAAGTTCTTCAAAGCAGCAGCAGCAACTGGTGCAGCAGCAGCGACAGCTGTAGCTATGCCTAATGTAGCTTTTGGTGCTCCATTAACTTTAAAGATGCAAGCAGCTTGGCCTTCAGGTGCAAACATTTTTTTTGAAATGGCAGGAGACTATGCGAAAATGGTTAGTGACATGTCTGGAGGAGAATTAAAAATTGATCTTCAGCCTGTTGGTGCCGTTGTAAAAACTTCAGAAATTGGACAAGCAGTTAGTTCAGGAGTAGTAGATATGGGTCACTGGGTGACTGCATACTGGTACGGAAAAAATGCTGCAGCTTCACTTTTTGGAACTGGTCCTTCATACGGAATGTCATCTCAAGAAGTTATGGGATGGATGGAGTATGGTGGAGGAAGAGCGTTATACGAAGAAGCAGTAAAAAGTGTAGGTTTTAATTACACTGGTTTCTTCCATATGCCTATGCCAGCTCAACCATTTGGTTGGTTCAAAAAGAACGTAACAAAAGTATCTGATGTTAAAGGTATGAAGTATAGAACAGTTGGTCTTGCGACTAACGTTTTAACTGCTATGGGTATGGTCGTAAGACAATTACCAGGTGGTGAGATCCAACCAGCTATGAAAACTGGTTTGATTGATGCTGCAGAGTTTAACAACCCAACATCAGACTCACAGTTTGGAATGCAAGACGTCTCTAAACATTATCACTTAGGAAGTTTCCACCAATCTCAGGAAATGTTTGAAATTCCTATGAATACTAAGAGACTAAACAGCCTTGCGCCTAAACATCAAGCTATCTTGAAGAATGCTGCTTATGCTGCAAACTCAGATAACTACTTCAAAGCTTTAGTTAGATATTCTGCTGACTTAGCTAAATTGATGAACGAGCATAAGGTAAATGTTTACCAAACATCTGATGCTATCTTAGCCGAGCAATTAAAAGGTTGGGATAAAATCGTTGCTGAGTTTTCTGGTAAGGACGCTTTCTTTAAGAAAGTAGTAGACTCACAAAAAGCATACGCTAAGAGAACAATGAAGTATCTGTTGATGAATCAACCGAACTACAAATTAGCTTATGAAAATGAGTTTGGTCCAATTGCAAAAGTTAAAATTTAATTAACTTTTATCAAATTTAAAAAGAGGGGGTTTAAAAAACCCCCTTTTTTTTTAGTTAAATTTAATATAATTGTTGACGATGGAATCATTCATTAAATTTGCCGATACATTAAGCACCTCAATGGGTAAAGCTTTTTCATGGTGTATTGTAATTTTAATGGGTGGTACTGTTTACGAAGTTATTATGGCTTATGCTTTTAATAAGCCAACCTTATGGAATTTTGATTTTAGTATGCAGATGTATGGTGCAATACTAATGATGTCAGGAGCTTATTGTTTAGCTACAGAAGCTCATGTAAGAGGAGATGTAATTTACAGATTATTTAAAGAAAAAACTCAGGCTTGGATAGATTTAGTTCTATACTTTATATTCTTTTTTCCTGGAGTAATTGCTTTAGCTTTTTATGGCTATGAATATGCAGCATTGGCATGGAAAATTAAAGAAACTAGCTGGAGTAGTCCAGCTCAAATACAAATTTACATGGTAAAGTCAATGATACCTTGTGCTGGTGTTCTTTTAATTATTCAGGGGATTAGTGAAGTTTTCAGATCAGTAATTTGTATAAGAACTGGCCACTGGCCATCAAGAATGGTTGTTGCAGAAGAAACAGAGCAGGTACTAATGAGACAATCAAAAGCGGAGGAACAAAAAGATGTTGTTTAGTTTAACAAATCCAGAAGTAGCCATTTTAATGATGGGGATATTTCTTTTTGCAGTTCTTTTAGGCTTCCCAATTGCATTTACTTTAATGGCAATGGGAATTGGTTTTGGTTATTACGCTTATTACGATGCGACCATGATGGAGCATATTTTTGATAACCGAATATTCCAACTCTTTGTTCAAAATACTTATACGGTAATGGATAATAATGTCCTCACAGCTGTACCTTTATTTTTATTTATGGGTTACTTAGTTGAGAGAGCCGGGATAGTAGCGAAATTATTTTTTGCAATCAGATTAGCGGCACATAGATTGCCCGCATCGATGGCAGTAGCTGCATTAATTACATGTACATTATTTTCAACAGCAACAGGAATTATTGGTGCAGTAGTAACTTTGATGGGATTACTTGCTTGGCCTGCAATGGTTAAAGCAGGGTATGATAAAAAATTTGCATCAGGGATTATTTGTTCAGGTGGATGCTTAGGTATTTTAATTCCTCCAAGCATAATGTTAATTGTTTATTCAGTAATTGCACAATTATCCCCTTTAAGACTTTTTGCAGCTGCTATTTTCCCAGGATTGTTATTAGCAAGTTTATATATTGGATATGCAGTTTTTAGAGCTTGGTTAAATCCATCTATAGCTCCAAGACCACCAGCAGAGGATATACCTCCAAGAGCTGAAATTTTAAAAGAAGTGTTGGTTTCATTTGTACCTTTGTTTGGATTAATTATGTTAGTTCTTGGAACTATTTTAGCTGGTATAGCTACACCTGCAGAAGCTGCTGCTGCTGGAGCATTTGGTGCACTAATTTTATCATGGTTTTATAAAACTCTTAAATGGCAAAACTTTAAAGAGTCTGTATTTTTAACTGCAAAAACAACTGCAATGATTATGTGGTTATTTATTGGTTCTTGGACTTTTTCATCTGTATTTTCTTATTTAGGTGGTCATGAAGTTTTTGAGCATTTTTTCACATCTATAAATATTTCAACATGGCAATTTTTAGTAATTACTCAAATAATTATTTTTCTTTTAGGATGGCCATTAGAATGGACTGAAATTTTAATTATTTTTGTTCCTATATTTTTACCACTACTAGAAATTTTTGGAGTTAATCCATATTTCTTTGCAATGTTAATAGCTTTAAATTTGCAAACATCTTTTTTAACTCCCCCCATGGCCATGTCCGCCTACTATCTAAAAGGAGTTCAAAAAACAAACGTAGAACTGATGGAAATATTCAGAGGAATAATGCCATTCTTAGGAATTGTTATTTTTGCAATGTTTTTAATGTATATGTTTCCAGCAATAGCTTTATGGTTACCAGAAACTTTATTTGCGCAATAAAATAAAATGACAGACATCCTTTCGTTAAAAGTTGAAGAACTTGTTTCGAAAATAAAAGACTCTCAATTAACATCAGTTGAAATTTGCAAGAAATACATTGAGAGAATAAATGAATTTGAAAAAGACGTTAAGGCGTGGGTACATATTAATAAAAAACTTTTACTAGAAAAAGCTGCTGAAGCAGATGAGCATAGAAGATCTGGAAAACCAACAGGACCACTTCATGGAATACCAGTAGCTGTAAAAGATATTATAGGCACTCTTGATATGCCGACTGAGTGTGGGACTGTAATTAGAAAAGGAAAATCTTATTCACAGAATGCTGAAATAGTAGATCTATTACTTTCTGCAGGGGCAATAGTAATGGGTAAAACAGCAACATCAGAGCTAGCTTATCTTGGGCCATCTAAAACTACAAATCCTCATGATTATACAAGAACACCGGGAGGATCATCTAGTGGATCTGCAGCTTCAGTAGCCTCTTTTATGGCTCCATTATCTATTGGTTCTCAAACTGGTGGATCTGTTATTAGACCTGCATCATATTGTGGTGTAGTTGGATACAAACCAACTTATGGATTAATTTCTAGAAATGGTGTTCTTAAAACATCTGAAAAATTAGATCACATCGGTGTATTTGGAAGATCAGTTGAAGATGTAGCACTTCTTGCGAAAGTTTTAATTAAGAAAGATAACTATGATAGTGCAACTGTACACTATTCGACGGAAAACATGTTAGAGGAAGTAAAAAAAGGTCCTTTATTTGAACCTAAATTTATTTTTTATAAAACTGAACATTGGAAAATTATTGAAAAAAAATCGAGAGAAGCTTTTGAATATTTTATAAAATCTTTCAAAAATAATATCGAGGTGTTTGATACGCCTTCTTATTTCAAGGATGTTCACAAGTATCATCAGATAATTCATGAGACGGATTTAGCAAACAATTTTGCTCTTTATTACAAAAAGTATAAAAAAAAATTATCTAAATATATGCAAGATGCGATTGCAAAAGGTAATAAACATTCTGCAAAAGAATATGCTGAAGCAATTGATTTTATGAAAAGAAGTTATGAGTCATATCAGGAAGTTTTTGAGGATTATCATGGAGTGTTATCGCCATCAAGTCCAGGGGTTGCTCCCAAAGGATTAAAAAGTACTGGAACTGCTGAATTTAACAAAGTCTGGTCGTATTTGGGAACACCATGTATTTCTCTTCCTGTTCTTCAAGGAGAAGGCAATTTACCTTTAGGAGTTCAGTTAATAGGTGCAAGATTTGATGATCATAGATTTTTAGGTATTGCTAATTGGCTTGAAAAGGAATGTAATAAATAAAATGAATAAATTTACAACATTTCTGGGAACATTGCTGGCAGCAGCATTTCTAATAGGTCTTGCAACTACATTAACAAGATCAACAATGATTGGTTTTTTTGACGTACTACCTGTTTATATCTTAATGGCCATAGCAATTTTTATGATGGTCTACGAAGCCTTTTTCGACAAGAAATAATTTTTTAAGTATTAAATTGTCTAAACAAAAAACAAATTTTTTAGCCTTTTCATTACTTTTTATTCAACCAATTTTTATGTCTTCCAATCTGATAGTTGCTAGAGGAGGTATTGAATTTGTTCCCCCGATTTCTTTAGCGTTTTGGAGATGGACGTTTGTTTTTATAATTCTTTTACCTTTTACATATTTATCACTTAAAAAAAATTATTCTATAATCAAAAAAGAATATAAAAAATTATTTTTCTTAGGCGCTATGGGATGTGGGGTATGTGGTGCTTTTCCATTTTTAGCTGGAGCAACAACAACCGTTACTAATATGGCTATTATTTATACTTCATCACCAATTTTTATAATTATGATCTCAGCAATATTTTTTCAAGAAAAAATAAATTTTCTAAAAATAATTGGATTAATTTCTTGTTTAATTGGTGTTTTTGCAATTATCATAAAAGGTGATTTAAATTTGTTAATAAATTTAAAGTTTACAATTGGTGATCTATGGATGCTTGCGGCAGCTGTAGGTTGGGCATTATATTCAATCTATCTCTTCTATTGGAAATCCGAATTATCAATTTTTCAAAGATTTACTTTAGTTTCTTTTTTTGGTGCACTTAGTTTATTACCTTTTTATATGGCTGAAGAGTTTCTTGTAGCTAGAACTGTTTTTAACGAAGAATTTTATATGTGGGTATTATTTGCAGCTATATCCCCAGGAATAATTGCATTTACGTTATACACTCAAGCTCAAAAAAACCTAGGAGCATCTTTAACTGGTTTTACTCTTTACGTTTTTACAATTTATGGGGCAATTTACGGATATTTTTTATTTGATGAAAAACTTGAATCGTTTCATTATGTAGGTACAGCTTTGGTATTCTTGGGTGTTTATCTAGCTAAAAAAAATTATGAGACTAAAACGTAGGAATTTTTTCTTGGAAATTATAATTGGGATTATAACTATTTATCTCTCAATATTAATTTTGCTTTTTATATTTCAGCGAAATCTCATGTATCATCCAGAAGAAAATAACTATTTTGGGGATAAGCTAGAAGTAGAAATAGAAAAGGTTAATATTAGAACAAGTGATAACATTAATCTTGTGGGCTGGTTTCATAACAAGAGTTTAGATAATTATAAAACTATACTTTACTTTCATGGAAATGCAGGAAAACTAGAAAATAGAATATATAAATTAAATCATTTTAAAGATTTAGATGTAAATTTTTTAATCATAGCCTGGAGGGGTTTTAGTGGCAATGAGGGAAAACCCACAGAAAATAACCTTTATATTGATGGAAATAGTGCAATTGATTGGCTTAAAAAAAAGGGTGTAGTTGAAAAAGATATAATTATTTATGGTGAATCGCTTGGCACAGGGATAGCAACAGAGATAGCTCAAAATAAAAATTTCGCTGGATTAATTTTGGAGACACCTTTTACCTCCATGGTGGAAGCTGCAAAAAATTTTTATCCCTACATACCTGTAGGACTTCTTTTAAAAGATAAATACAAAAACAAAGAAAAAATTAAAAATATTAAAGTTCCTGTTTTGATCATGCATGGTGAAGCTGATCAAATAGTTCCTTTCTGGATGGGGAAAAAAATATTTGATTTAGCAAATAATCCAAAATATTCATATTTTACAGAATATGATGACCACATGATGGAGTACGATTCCAAGCTAGTTTCTGAGCTAAATAACTTTTTAAAAGGATTAAATTAAGCCACATTCTAAACAAATATAATTCAAACTTTTTTTTTAATAATTAAGGATGAAAAAATTATATTTATTTATTTTTATATTATTTACATTCAAAACCATTAGTTCTGCTAATGAAAATTTATCTTCAGTTGATAAATTATTTCATATTGATCAAATGAATTCTCACAATGAAAGCTTTGCTTTATATTTTAAAACACGTGAAAAGGCTATTTTGGCGAAGGGAGAAGATAGTAATTATATAAATGATTATCCTAAAGATCTTTATATTTATAATTATAAAACTAAAAGTTCTTTACCTTTGATATCCCACGAATGGTTTCCAACAAAAGCTAAATATTTTTTACAAGAATATGATTTTCCAGTCTTCCCAGATGATTTTGCTTATTATTTATTAAAAGATAACAAAACACTTGTAATGATTAGTGCTGTTAAAAGCTTAAGAGCAAACTTTAAATTTGATATTATAGAAAAGAAATTGGAAATTTATCCATTTAATGGAAAATTTGATTTTATTATTTCTTCAATTGCAAAAGGCTGTGACCATTATGATTTTAAGGATAATTATAAATGTAGTTTTTATAAACCTTTAATCTCAAGCACTTTAATTAATTAATTTGAGTAAAAGCTTCGGCAAACTTTTCTGCCTCAAAAATCTGTAGATCATCTTCTTTTTCCCCTAAACCAAGAGCAATAATTGGTAGCTTATATTTTTTAGCAACTGCTAGAAGAATGCCACCCTTGGCTGTCCCATCTAATTTGGTCATTATTAGCCCTGTGATAGGAATAATTTTATTAAATTCTTCGACTTGATTAATCACATTTTGTCCAGAGGTAGCGTCTAAAACTAAAATTACATCGTGAGGAGCTTCAGAATCTACTTTTTTTGTTACGTTTGCAATTTTTTTGTATTCTTCCATTAAATTTTTTTTGTTTTGTAATCTTCCAGCAGTGTCTATCAAAACTTGATCAAATTGATTATTTACCGCCTCTTCTATTGCTTTATATGCCACTGAAGCTGGATCAGATCCTTGTGATGATTTAGTAATTGAAACACCTACTTTTTTTGACCAGTTTTCTAATTGTTCAATAGCTGCTGCTCTAAATGTATCTGATGCAGCAAGCATAACTTTATTTCGATTACCTTTAAATATTTTACTAATTTTTCCTATGGTAGTTGTTTTGCCAACTCCATTAACACCAGAAATTAGTATTACGTTAAGTTTTTGTTTTTTTTTAAAAAATTCGAAATTTTCTAAAGGTTTCATCAATTCAATTATATAATTTTTTAAAATAGTATTTATCTCATCTGCTGCATCTTTGTTTGGATCAATTTTAGTTTGGGAAACAATTTCTCTAATTTCTGATGCAGCAGCAATCCCAACATCAGATTGAATCAAATAATCTTCAATCTTATCTAATGTTTTGTCATCTATTTCTGTTTTAATGACAATATTTTTTAAACCTGAACTAAATGCTGACGCACTTTTCTTAAAACCAGATTTAAATTTATCAAAAATTCCCATTAAATTTTTATATTAATTTCTTTAATATCAGAAACGGGTCCTTTCATGTGAATACTGTTATTTTCATCAATAAATATAGACAACTTACCAGTAGAAAACTCTATATCCACCTTGTTACCTGAAAGTCTATTTCTTATTGCAGCAAAAGCAGTAGCGCAAGCTGCTGTTCCACAAGCCTTAGTAAGACCTGCTCCTCTTTCCCACACTTTAACTTTAATTAATTCCTTATTAACTACTGTTGCTAAAGTGACATTACATTTTTCTGGAAATAACGGATGGTGTTCAATTTGGGGTCCAATTTTTTTTATTTCAAAATTTTCATTATTATCAACAAAAAAAATGACATGTGGGTTTCCAACATTTACTGCTGTACCGCCAGTATGATTATTATTATTTAGATCAGTTATTTTTATATTAAGGTTATTGGTATCCAATTCTTTAGAAAGTGGAATTTCATTCCACTCTGTTCTACCTTTCCCAATCTCTGTAGAGACTAGTTTTTCTCCCAATATCTCAGATTTTAAATCACCAGATTGTGTAGTTAAAGTAACTAATGATTTATTGTTTTCTTTAGATAACAAGTCTGCAACACATCTTGTTCCATTTCCACATGCTCCAGAAGTTCCACCATCAGAATTGTAAAATTCTAGAGATGCATCAGAACTATCGTTTTTAGTTATTAATATTAATTGATCACAACCTATAAATTCTCTATCGCAAATTTTAATAATTTGCTCTTTGCTCAAATTAGTAATTTTTTGCCTATTATCTATAATGACAAAATCATTACCTAAACCATCCATTTTAAACGCTTTGATATCCATATATAGATATTTAACTTATTTATTGACTTTTTGAACCTCTATTATAGGTTGTTGCCGTTTCCGCAAAAACATTAACTTTGCGGTGTCTTTGGAAACAAAGAGATCGACACTAGTCAGCGAGGCTTCGCCCACTAGTGCGATTACTGCTGTGTGAAAATATGTTTGAAAATTTAACAAATAAATTTGAAGAAATCTTTTCTTCTTTAAAAAAATCACCTTCACTTGATGAAGCTCAAGTTGATGAAGGTTTAAGAGGAATTAGGCAAGCTCTTCTAGAAGCTGATGTGTCTTTAGAGGTTGCTAAAGATTTTATCGAAAAAGTTAAGCCAAAAGCTTTAGGCCAAGAGATTATTAGATCAACTTCACCAGGGGATATGGTTGTCAAAATTGTCTACGACGAACTTGTAAGTTTGTTGGGAGAGGCTAATAGCGATATAAATCTTAATGCGGTACCACCTGTCCCAATGATGTTGGTGGGACTTCAGGGTTCGGGTAAAACGACAACAACAGCAAAACTTGCCAAGTATTTAGAGAATAATAAAAAGAAAAAAGTTATGATGGTGAGTTTAGATATTTATAGACCAGCGGCTCAAGAGCAACTTAGATCTTTAGGGGAACAGAATAATATTTTAACCTTACCAATCGTTGAAGGGCAGCAACCAGCAGATATTTGTAGAAGAGCAATTGGTGCTGCTAATTTAAATGGTGCTGAAATAATTCTTTTTGATACCGCTGGAAGAACTCAAATTGACTTACAGATGATGAGTGAGATTAAACAAATTGAAGGTGTAATTAATCCAACAGAAACATTCTTAGTAGCAGACTCTTTAACAGGTCAAGTTGCAGCTTCAGTTGCAAAGGAATTTAAAAATACTGTTAATTTATCAGGAATTATTTTAACTAGAGCTGACGGTGATGCAAGAGGTGGTGCTGCGGTCAGTATGAAATATGTTTCAAATGTTCCTATTAAATTTTTAGGAATTGGGGAAAAAATTGATAATCTTGAAGTTTTTCATCCCGACAGAATAGCCAACAGAATTCTTGGAATGGGAGACATAGTTTCTCTTGTTGAAAAAGCGGCTCAAGATCTTGGAGAAGAAAATATAAAAAAAGCGGAAGAAAATTTAAAAAAAGGTCAGTTTTCAATGCAAGATTATTTGGCTCAACTAAGACAAATGAAAAAAATGGGAGGCATCGAAGGAATAATGTCATTTATGCCAGGAGTTTCAAAAATTAAATCTCAAATGGACTCAGCTGGAATTGATGAAAGTATTATTACTACAAATGAAGCTATTATTTTGTCTATGACAGAAAAAGAGAGAGAGAACCCAAAAATAATTGATGGTTCTAGAAAAAAAAGAATTGCTAATGGCTCTGGTACCAATCCAGCCACTATCAATAAATTGTTAAAACAATTTAAAATGATGTCTGAAATGATGAAAAAGATGTCTAAAGGAAATATGAAGGGTATGTCTGATAAAGGAATACCACCAGAGCTATTTAACCAATTAAAATAATAAAAGGAGAAGATATGTTAAAACTAAGATTATCAAGAGGAGGAACAAAAAAACGTCCGGTATATAAAGTCGTTGTAGCTGATAGCCGTTTTGCAAGAGATGGAAGATTTATTGAGAAGGTAGGATTTTTTAATCCTCTTTTACCCAAAGATAAAAAAGAAAGAGTAGGTCTTGAGGCTGAAAGAATTAAATATTGGCTTGGTCAAGGAGCTAAACCAACAACTAGAGTTGCGAGAATATTGGGAGAAAATGAATTAATGCCAATGCCTGTAAATGGTAATAACCCCAATAAAGCTATTCCGAAAAAAGAAAGAAATAAAAAAGAGGAAGATAAAACTGAAGCTCCTAAAGCAGACGCAGCACCAGCAGCAGAAGCTCCAAAGGAAGAAAAAAAAATAGTTTAAAAATTATTTATGTGGCAAGCTCAAGTGTTTACACTTTATCCAGAAGTTTTTCCTGGTCCTCTGTCAAAAGGATTATATGGAAAAGCTATGTCTAAAAAATTATGGGATTTAAAAGTTGTTAACATAAGAGATGCGGCTGAAGATAAACATAAAACTGTAGATGACACACCTTATGGAGGTGGATCAGGAATGTTACTAAAAGCAGATGTTCTTGCTAAATCATTAGATCAAAACAGAATTGAAGGTGAAAAAATTTTATATTTGTCTCCTAAAGGAAAAAAATTTGATCAAAGCTATGCAAAAAAATTGGCAACTGCAAAATCCTTATCACTTATTTGTGGTCATTTTGAAGGGGTTGACGAGAGAGTATTATCTACAAGAAATATAGAAGAAGTCAGTATAGGAGACTATGTTTTGTCTGGAGGTGAAACAGCTGCATATGTTATTATTGATAGTGTTCTCAGGCTTTTACCAGGGGTATTAGGAAACGATAATTCTAAGATCGAAGAAACTTTTGAAAATGGTCTATTAGAGTATCCGCAATATACAAAACCTCAAATTTGGGAGGAAAAATCAGTACCAGATGTACTATTATCTGGTGATCATAGTAAAATTAAAGACTGGCGTTTGTCTCAATCTGAGGCTATAACACGCGACCGAAGACCAGATTTATGGGAAAAATATAAGAAAAACTAATTTGATCATTGCTAACATGAAAACTATTGAAGAAATAAACCAACATAACGTCAAGAAAATTCTTTCTGAGAAAAAAATTCCAGATTTTTATCCAGGTGATGTTGTTAAGGTTGGTGTAAGAATTACTGAAGGTAAAAAAGACAGAATCCAATATTTTGAAGGTGTCTGTATCGCTAAAAAAAGTAGAGATTTAAACTCCTCTTTTACAGTAAGAAAGATTTCTTTCGGAGAAGGAGTTGAAAGAACTTTTCCTTTATATGGAACATTAATAGATTCAATTAAAGTTATAAGATCAGGTAAAGTTAGAAGAGCGAAACTATATTATTTAAGAGATAGAACTGGTAAATCAGCAAGAATAGCAGAAAAAATAAGAAAAAAAATCGGTATTGATGTTGATGTTAAGCCAGAAACAGTAACAGAAGAAAACGTTGCTCCCGCAGTAGAGGCACCAAAAGAGGTGGCCCCTAAAATAGAAGCAGTACAAGACGATACTGTTAAAGCTGAGGAGGCACCAAAAGAAGAGGCTTCTAAGGAAGATCAAAAACTAGAAAGCCCTTCAGAAAAAAAATAATTTTTTTTTCAATGTCCACAACTCTTTACGATAAAATATGGAATGATCACTTAGTTGATCAACAAGATGATGGAACAGCCCTTCTTTTTGTTGATAGACATTTAGTTCATGAGGTGACAAGTCCACAAGCATTTGAAGGATTACGAAACTCAAATAGGAAGGTAAGACATCCTGATTTAACACTAGCAGTTGCAGATCATAACGTTCCAACTACGGATAGGACTAAAGGAATAGCTGATCAAGAATCTAAAATACAAGTAGATACTTTAGATGCAAATTGTAAAGAATTTGGTGTCCAACTTTTTGGAATGGATGACAGAAGACAAGGTATTGTACACATCATAGGTCCAGAACAAGGATTTACTCAACCAGGTACGGTTATTGTATGTGGAGATAGTCATACAGCTACGCATGGAGCCTTTGGAGCTTTAGCATTTGGAATCGGAACATCTGAAGTCGAACACGTTTTAGCAACACAAACACTAGTTCAGAAGAAAGCAAAAAATTTTAGAATAAATGTTAATGGTAAACTTCCGTTAGGTGTCACTTCAAAAGATGTAATTCTTCAGATAATTGGAAAAATTGGTACAGCTGGTGGAACAGGTTGTGTAATTGAATATGCAGGAGATTTAATAAGATCATTGAGCGTTGAGCAAAGAATGACGATCTGCAACATGACAATTGAAGGTGGAGCAAGAGCAGGATTGATTGCGCCAGATGAAAAAATATTTGAGTATTTAATAGGTAAACCAATGTCACCTAAGGGTGAAAATTGGGAAAAAGCTTTGAATTATTGGAATGGTCTTAAGACTGATAGAGAGGCAAATTTTGATAAGGAAATAAATTTAAACGCAGCAGAAATTTTGCCAATGATAACATGGGGAACTTCTCCACAAGATGTTATTACAATTGATGGAAAAGTTCCTAATCCACAAAGCGAGACAGATGAGGACAGAAAGAATTCAATTGAAAGATCACTGAAATATATGGGGCTAAAACCTGATATGTCAGCAACAGATATAAAGATTGATAAGGTTTTTATTGGAAGCTGCACAAACGGAAGAATTGAGGATTTAAGAGAGGCAGCTAAAATTTTAAAAGATAAAAAAATATCATCTCATGTTAATGCAATGGTAGTTCCAGGGTCTGGGTTAGTTAAAGAACAAGCTGAACAAGAGGGATTAGATAAGATTTTTATTAGTTCAGGATTTGAGTGGAGGGAGCCAGGTTGCTCTATGTGTTTAGCAATGAATGCTGACAAGCTTAAGCCGGAGGAAAGATGTGCCTCTACTTCAAATAGAAATTTTGAAGGAAGACAAGGCAGAGGGGGCAGAACTCATTTAGTGAGCCCAGGAATGGCAGCTGCAGCCGCTATTTCAGGAAACCTTGACGATGTTAGAAAGTATCAAAATTAAATGCAAAAGTTTAATACATTAAAAAGTATTCCCGCATACTTACCAATAGTTAATATTGATACGGATATGATTATACCTAAGCAATTTTTAAAAACTATTAAAAGAACTGGACTTGGAAAAAACCTATTTTTTGAAATGAGATACGATGATGAAGGAAAAGAAATTAATAATTTTGTACTTAACAATGATCCATTCAATAAGTCAAAAATTTTAATTGCAGGCAAAAACTTTGGATGTGGCTCGTCAAGAGAACATGCTCCTTGGGCACTTCTAGATTTTGGAATTACTTGTGTAATCAGTTCAAGTTATGCAGATATTTTTTATAGTAACTGTTTTAAGAATGGTATTTTGCCAATTATTCTTGAGGAGGAAAAAATAAAAGAGCTTTCAGAATACGCAATCAGAAAGGAAGAAATTTCAGTTGATTTAAATGAACAAGTAATTGTTTACGGTAATAGCGAAATTAAGTTTGAAATTGATCCATTTAAAAAAAAGTGTTTACTTGAAGGTCTTGATGATATCGCTTTATCTTTAAAAAAATCAGACAAAATTAAAACATTTGAAAATAATTTAAAAAATCAAAAACCTTGGATTTTTAATGATTAAGGTAAAAAAAAGAAAAATTCTTTTATTACCTGGTGACGGTATAGGTCCAGAAGTAATAGGTGAAGTGAAAAAAATTATTAATTGGTTTAATGATAAAAAATCACTAGATTTTGAAGTAGACGAAGATCTTGCTGGTGGTTGTTCTTATGACAAACATGGAACACCAATTACTGATGAAGTATTTTATAAAGCTTTAGAGAGTGAAGTTGTTATGTTAGGCGCGGTAGGTGGACCAAAATGGGATGAAGTAGAATTTTCTAAAAAACCAGAAAGAGCATTATTAAAATTAAGAAAAGAACTAAAACTATTTGCTAATTTACGACCGGCAATATGTTTTGAACAATTGGTAGGTGCTTCAACTTTAAAACCAGAAGTAGTGTCGGGTTTAGACATAATGATTGTTAGAGAGCTTACAGGTGGAATATATTTTGGTGAACCAAGAGGAATTAAACCAATTGAAAATGGAGAGAGAAAAGGAATAAATACTCATACATATACGACTAGTGAAATTGTAAGGGTAGCACGTATCGCATTTGATCTAGCAAGAAAAAGATCAAATAAAGTAACTTCTTGTGAAAAATCAAACGTTATGGAAGCTGGACAGTTATGGAAGGAAGAAGTTCAAGAACTTCATGATAAAGAATTTAAAGATGTGGAATTAAGCCATATGCTCGCTGACAATTGTGCAATGCAGTTATTAAGAAATCCTAAACAATTTGACGTAATTGTAACTGATAATTTATTTGGTGATATGCTTTCAGATCAAGCTTCAATGCTAACAGGTTCTTTAGGCCTATTACCATCAGCATCTTTAGGTGCAAAAAATAAGGATGGAGAAATGAGAGCCATGTACGAACCTATTCATGGTTCAGCACCTGATATTGCTGGTAAATCTATAGCAAATCCTATTGCTTCTATTTTAAGTTTTGCTATGGCCCTAAGATATTCTTTAGACTTAGATAATGAGGCTGATGCATTAGAAAAAGCAGTACAGCAGGTATTAAATGATGATTTAAGAACTAAAGATATTCTATCAGATGGAATGAAAGAGGTATCAACTTCAGCAATGGGTGATGCGATAATTTCAAAATTGCAATAAATCTATAATTATTCTAAACTTTAAAAATGCCAAGTTATACAGCTCCAGTAAAAGATATGATGTTTCTTTATGACAAGTTAAGAGACAATAAAAACTATAATGAATTAGAAAAATATAATGAAGTTAATTCCGATTTGGTAAAAGATATTTTAGAGGAAGCAGCTAAAATCAATCAAAATTTAATATTACCACTTGCAAAAATAGGAGATGAAAATCCTGCAGTATTAGAGAATGGAGTTGTTAGAACTCCCCCAGGTTATAAAGAGGCGTACCAAAAATATATAGAAGATGGATGGACATCATTATCTTGTGATCCAAAATATGGTGGTCAAGGGATGCCCAAAACTGTAAGTGCTTTTTTTGACGAAATGTTATCATCTGCAAGCTTATCATTTAAACTTTATAGTGAATTAAGTATTGGGGCTTATAATTGTATTAATCATCATGCTACAGATGAAATAAAGAATAAATACTTACCAAAAATGGTTGAGGGTAAATGGAGTGGCACAATGTGTTTAACTGAACCAGTTTGTGGAACTGATTTAGGACTTCTAAAGACTAAAGCTGAAAAACAAACTGATGGAACATATAAGCTAAGTGGTCAGAAAATATTCATCACCTCTGGTGATCAAGATTTGACAGAAAATATTATTCATTTGGTAATTGCTAGAGCTACAGACTCTCCTGCTGGAACTAAAGGCATAAGTTTATTTTTAGTCCCTAAATTTATAGTTAATGAGGATGGAACTATTGGCCCTAGGAATGGAGTATCAACAGGATCTATTGAAAGTAAAATGGGAATAAAGGGTTCGGCTACCTGTGTTTTAAATTTTGATGATGCAACTGGTTATATGATTGGAGCTAAAGACAAGGGTTTAAGTGCTATGTTCACAATGATGAATTTAGAGAGAATAGTAGTTGGGATACAAGGTTTAGGCCTATCAGAAATTGCTTATCAGAACTCACTTGCATATGCGAAAGAGAGAAAACAAGGAAAAACAAATAATACTAAGTCAACTAATGGTGCAGATTTTATAATTGAACATGCTGATATAAGAAAATCTTTACTAAATATGAAATCAATAATTGAGGGAGAAAGAGCATTATGTTTTTGGTTATCTCAACAAACTGAGGTTAGCCTTTATCACCCTGACGAAAAAATAAAACAAGAAGCATCCGATTATGTTTCATTAATGACACCAGTAGTAAAATCATTATTTACTGATTTAGGTATGGAAATAACAAATGACGCAATGCAAATTCACGGTGGGTACGGGTATACAAAAGATCAAGGAATTGAGCAATTATATCGAGATAATCGTATTACCCCTATTTATGAGGGAACAAACTCAGTTCAGGCAGCTGATTTAGTATTTAGAAAATTATCGAATAAAAATGGCAATATAATTGCTAGATTCTTAGACATGGTTAAGTCTGAGTGTGAAAGTAAAAAAGGAAAAGTTGAAACTTTTTCAAAAGAATTAAATCATTACTTAGATATATTATCCAAGTTTACAGGCTGGATCAGTGATCAAAGTAAAATTGAAAAAGATGATGTAAGTGCAGCAGCAAATGATTACTTAAGAACACTTGGATATGTTTCAATTGCGTATTCTTGGATAAAAGTTTTAGAAGTTAGTTTTAATGACTATGAGAAAAATAAAGACTTTTACTCTGACAAAATCAATACAGCTAAATTTTATTTTGAAAAAGTATTGCCTAGAGCAGAGTACCATTATAAATCTGCAATTTCTGGAAGCTCAAACATAATGAAATTTAATTTTATTTAGTAATGAGTCATTATGATACTAATTTGGACAAAAACCAAGCTAATCATGTTCCGTTAACTCCTTTAACATTTTTAAAAAGAGCAACAGAAATTTATCCAAACTATGAAGCGATAGTATATGAAGACAGAAAATATACTTGGAGTGAAGTTTACAAAAGAGTAGTAAAATTTGCCAGTGCATTGTCTAAAATTGGTATTAAAAAGGGTGATACTGTTTCATTCTTAGCATTTAATACACCTGAAATATTCGAAGCACACTACTCTGTTCCTATGACAGGAGCAGTTTTAAATACAATTAATATTAGATTAGATGCAAATACGATTGCATATATTTTAAATCATAGTGATGCAAAAGTTTTAGTCGTTGATAGACAACTACATATAGAAGTTAAAAAAGCTTTAAAAACTTTAGATAAAAAAATTACAATTATAGATATAAATGACAAATATGCCGACCAATCAAAGTGTGAAAAAATTGGTGAGCATGAATATGAAAATTTTTTAAATACTGGGGATGAAAATTATGACTGGCAAATGCCCGACGATGAGTGGCAGTCTATTTCTTTAAGTTATACTTCAGGCACAACTGGAAATCCAAAAGGTGTAGTTTATCATCATAGAGGTGCTTATTTAATGTCTACAGGAAGTTCTGTTGCATGGAATATGCCTAACCGATTAAATTTTTTAACAATTGTACCGATGTTTCATTGTAATGGCTGGTGTTACCCATGGACGATCCCGATGTTGAATGGAAGGACTATTTGTCTAAGAAATATAGATATTAAAAAAATATTTGAACTAATTGATAAATATGATGTAACGCATTTTGGTGGAGCACCTATTGTTTTAAACATGATTACTGGTGCCCCAGAAGCTGATAGAAAAAAATTAAAGAATAAAGTTTATGTTTTAACTGCTGGAGCGCCTCCCCCTAGTATAATCTTTAAAAAAATGAAAGCTCTGGGTTTTGAGGTAATGCATGTTTATGGACTTACAGAAACATATGGACATGTTACCCAATGTGCTTGGAATGATGAGTGGAATGACTTTGATGAGGATAAACAAAATGAAATTAAAGCAAGGCAGGGTGTAAGATACCCAAATACAGAAGGTGTAACAATATTAGATCCTGAAACCATGAAAGAAGTTCCAAAGGATGGTAAAACTATTGGTGAAATTATGATTAGAGGTAATGTAGTAATGAAGGGATACTTTAAAGATAAAGATGCTACTGATAAGGCTATGAAGGGTGGCTGGTTTCACACTGGTGATTTAGCTGTGATGCATCCTGATGGATATGTAAAAATACAAGATAGATCTAAAGATATAATTATTTCTGGAGGAGAAAATATTTCTTCGATTGAAATTGAAAATACTCTTTCTAAACATCCGTCAGTTTCTATTGCAGCTGTAGTTGCAAAACCTGACGAAAAATGGGGCGAAGTTCCATGTGCTTTTATCGAAATGGTAAAAGATAAACCAGCAAGTGAAAAAGAATTAATTGATTTTTGTAAAGAAACTTTAGCAGGATTTAAAGTACCAAAAAAAGTAATTTTCTGTGAGCTACCAAAAACCTCTACAGGAAAAATTCAGAAGTTTGAACTAAGAAAACAATTCTAGGTAATTATTTGATTTTCCAAGTAGAAAACAAAAATGTCCATGCATCAGATGCAGGTCAAGGTATTGATCCAAAAAAACAAACTATTGTATTTTTGCATGGGAGTGGGATGTCACATATTATTTGGTCTTTAACGGAGCAATTTTTTTCGAATCAAAATTTTAATGTTTTATCAATAGATTTACCTGGACATGGAAATTCCGATGGTCCCTGTATTAATACTATAGAAAAAATTACAGATTGGTTAGAAAAAGCATTTATTCAGTTAAATTTAAATGATTTAGTTTTAGTTGGACACTCTCAGGGATGTTTAGAAATTTTAGAATTTGCTCGTAAATATCCAACTAGAATAAAAAAATTAATTTTTGTTGGTGGTTCTTATAAAATGCCAGTTCATCCAGATTTAATTGAATTAGCAAAAAATGGAGACTCAGATGCTGTTAAATTGATGATGAAGTGGGGGTATGAGGGGTCAAAAAAATTTATCGGTGGTAATCCAATTGAAAGGATTATTCAATCGCCAAGAGATATAAGTGAAATATTGGCTGTTGATCTTATTGCTTGTAACAATTACTCAAACGGTAAAGAGGCTGCCGCGTCAATAAATTGTCCAAGTATGTTTATATTTGGTGCACTTGATAAGATGGTTAACATAGAAGTAGGAAAAAAATTTTCCAATCTGGTAAAAAATTCATCTACCCATATTTTCGAAGGTTGTGGTCATATGATTATGATTGAAAAAGCATTTGAAATGAGAGAAAAGGTCCTAGAATTTTTAAAAAAATGAAAAACTTTTCTATAGCAAAATCAAGAAGATTACGAAGTACACCTTATACTGACAGAATAGAAGCTCATGGTGTGAGCAGCTACACAGTTTATAATCATATGTTACTTCCAGCGTCATTTAAATCTTTAGAAAGCGACTATCATCACTTAAAAAAATATGTTCAAGTTTGGGATGTTGCAGCAGAGAGACAAGTTGAAATTTCTGGAAAAGATTCATCTAAATTAGTTCAATTAATGACTTGTAGAGATTTATCTAAATCAAAAGTTGGAAAATGTTATTACGCTCCATTAATTGATAACGATGGACTTTTAGTTAACGACCCAATAATTAATAAACTTGCTGAGGATAAATGGTGGTTGTCTATAGCTGATGCAGATGTAATATTTTTTGCAAAAGGACTTGCAGCTGGAAACAAATTTGAAGTTGAAATTAATGAACCAAATGTAAATATTTTAGCTGTTCAAGGGCCTTTAGCTGACGATTTAATGTCAAAATTATTTGGTGAAGAGATTAGAAAATTAAAATTTTTTAATTTTGATTACTTTGAATTAAAAGGTCACAAATATTTTATTGCAAGATCTGGATGGTCCAAACAAGGTGGATTTGAAGTCTATGTTGATAACGATATTGCAGGTCAGAATTTATATGATTATTTATTTGAAGAGGGAAAAGAATTTAATGTTAAGCCAGGTTGCCCAAATTTAATTGAGAGAATAGAAGGTGCGCTATTGTCATACGGAAATGATTTTGACAACAGAGACAATCCGTTTGAAGCAAATTTTGATAAATTTATTCACTTAGACAGCGATGTTGATTTTTTAGGTAAAGAAAAACTTAAGAAAATACAAGAAAAAGGAATAACTAGAAAACTTATGGGTGTAAAAATTGAACACAATAAAATTGATATGTATTGTGAAAAAACTTTATTTGCTGATAATAAAGAAGTAGTTGGATATGTTAGATCAGCCACATTTTCTCCCACATTTAATAAAGTTATTGGAATTGCAATGATTAATAAACCCTACTGGAATGCAAAAAATCAGTTTAATATAGAAATTAATGAAAAAATATATGTGGGTTCTGTTTGTGATTTACCACTCGTCTAAAATTAAAAGTCATTTGGTTTTATGAATATAGCAATTGTAGGTGCAACAGGAAATGTTGGTAGAAAAATAATAGAAATTCTAGAGAAGAAAAAAATAAATATTGAAAATCTTTTTTTATTAGCTTCAAAAAATAGTGAAGGAAAAAAAATTAACTACAACAGAAAAGAACACACAGTAACTAATCTTGAAAAATTTGATTTCTCCTCTGTTAAAATTGCTTTTTTTGCAGCAGGAAGCGAGGTAGCTGAAAAATGGGCACATGTTGCTGCTGAAAAAACTATTGTTATAGATAATTCAAAATATTTTAGAAAAGACCCTGATATTCCATTAATTGTTCCTGAAGTTAATTCAAAAAAATTATCTGATGTAAAAAATAAAAATATTATTGCTAATGCTAATTGTTCAGTGATTCCAGTTGTTGTGGCTTTAAAACCTTTGCACGATTTGTACAATATAAATCGTATAGTCGCATCTACATATCAGTCAGTATCCGGAGCAGGTAAATCAGCTATGGATGAATTATTATCTCAAACAGAGGATTATTTTCAAAATAAAGAAATAGACTCAAAAAATTTTACTAAGCAAATAGCTTTTAATGCAATCCCTCATATTGATAGTTTTTTAGAAAATGGTTACACAAAAGAGGAACAAAAAACTACTGACGAAATTAAAAAAATTTTAGATAAAAAAATTAAAGTAACTTCTACTTGTGTTAGGATACCTGTTCTTGTTTCTCACTGTATTAGTGCAAATGTAGAATTTAATAAAAAATGTGATTTGGATGAAATAAGAAAAGTTCTATCTACCTCCCCTGGGTGCAAGGTTATTGATGAACATCAGGATGGGGGTTACATAACACCAGTAGAGGCTGAGGGTAAATTTGAAACTTTTATTTCAAGAATAAGATTGGATGAGTCTCGTGAAAATACAATAAATTTGTGGATCGTATCAGATAATTTAGTAAAAGGAGCGGCATTGAACGCAGTACAAATTGCTGAAAGTTTGATTACAAATGATTTTTATGGAAGATAAAAAACCACTTTCACCACATATACAAATTTATAGATGGCATATCTCTTCATTGGTATCAATTTCTCATAGAATAACAGGTATAATTAATATTATAGCTATTACATTTATTTGTGTTTGGTCTGGCTGGTTAATTCTAGGTGAAGCAAATTACACTTTAATAAATTTTTTTCTTAACTCAATTTTTGGTAAGTTTGTTGTTTTAGGTATCGTTTGGTCATTTAGTTTCCAAGTTTTGAGCGAAATAAGACATATAATAATGGATATGGGATATGGTTTTGAATTACAAACGACTCGTATAACGGGCTTACTTGTTATATTTGGTTCATTCCTGCTTACGGTAGCTATTTATTTAATTGGTAGAAATTTTTTTTAATATGAATTTAGCAACAAAAAAATGGATTTTTACAAAAGCTTCATCAGTAATTTTATTACCCCTTATGCTATGGTTTATTTTAAGTTTTGTATCTATTTACGATCAAGGCTATTCAGAAATTTTAAATTTTTTTATCATCCCAATAAATAAATTTCTATTTAGTTTATTTATTATATTTGCATTTTTTTTCTCATCATTAACTATTAGTGAGGTTTTTGAGGACTATATTGCTAATGAAAAAATCAAAAATGTCGCAAACAGACTATTGTATATTTCTGCTATAGGTATTTCATTTTTAACAATAATTATTATATTTAATCTAAAATAATGAGTTCATACAATATTATAGATCACGAATATGACGTTGTAGTTTTAGGTGCTGGTGGATCAGGACTGAGAGCTGCCGTTGGTTTGAGTGAAGCAGGATTAAAAACCGCATGTATCTCAAAAGTATTTCCAACCAGAAGTCATACGTCTGCAGCGCAGGGCGGGATTTCTGCTGCGCTTGGAAACATGGGTGAAGATGATTGGAGATGGCATATGTATGATACTGTTAAAGGAGCTGATTGGTTAGGAGATCAAGATAGCATCGAGTATTTGTGTAAAGAAGCGCCAAAAGCAGTTTTAGAATTAGAAAAATATGGAGTTCCATTTAGTCGAACAGATGAGGGAAAAATTTATCAAAGACCATTTGGAGGAATGACAAAAAATTATGGAAATGGAATAGTTCAAAGAACATGTGCAGCTGCAGATAGAACTGGACATGCAATATTACATACTCTTTATGGGCAAGCTTTGAAACACAATACAGAATTTTTTATAGAATATTTTGCACTAGATTTATTAATGAAAGACGGTGAGTGCAAAGGATTAATAGCTTGGAATCTGAATGATGGAACAATTCATCGATTTAGAGCTCATACAGTAATTATAGCGACAGGTGGATATGGAAAAGTTTATTATTCGGCAACTTCTGCGCATACTTGTACAGGAGATGGAAATGCAATGGTATTGAGAGCAGGATTGCCGTTACAAGATATGGAGTTTGTTCAATTTCACCCAACTGGTATTTACGGACACGGAACATTAATTTCTGAAGGCGTTAGAGGAGAGGGAGGATATCTAGTAAACTCTAAAGGTGAAAGATTTATGGAAAGATATGCTCCAAATGCGAAAGATTTAGCATCAAGAGATGTTGTGAGTAGATCAATGTCGATAGAAATTAATGAGGGAAGAGGTGTAGGAAAAGATCAGGATCATGTTCATTTACATTTAAGTCATTTAGATAAAAGTGTAATTGAAAATAGACTTCCAGGGATCACTGAAGCGGCGAGATTATTTGCGAATGTTGATGTAACAAAGGAGCCAATCCCAGTTGTTCCTACTGTTCATTATAATATGGGTGGAATTCCAACTAATTATAAAGCAGAAGTTTTAACAGTCAATGGATCAGAAAAAACAGTACCAGGCCTGATGGCAATTGGAGAAGCAGCATGTGTATCAGTTCATGGAGCTAATAGACTTGGGTCAAATTCTTTAATTGATTTAGTTGTGTTTGGAAGAGCTGCAGCAAAAAGAGCTGCTGAACTAATCAAACCAGGTGCACCTCATGAAGAAATCCCTGAGACAGAAACTCAGAAGTGTTTAGATAGATTTGATAAATTAAGAAATGCACAGGGAGATAATAGTACTGCAGAATTAAGACTAGCAATGCAAAAAACAATGCAGTCAAAATGCGCAGTGTTTAGAACAGAAAAAAATTTAGAGGAAGGTGTAAACGAAATTAGAAAAACTTATGATGGCATGGACTCAATCTCAGTTAAGGACAGATCTTTAGTTTTTAATACAGATTTAGTAGAAACCTTAGAGTTTGATAATTTAATTAGACAAGCAGTAACAACAGTAGACTCTGCATATCACAGAAAAGAGAGTAGAGGAGCTCATGCAAGAGAGGATTATCCTAACAGAGATGATAAAAAATTTATGCAGCACACACTTGCTTGGTGTGATGGAAAAGATACTAAAATAACATACAGACCTGTTCATAATTCAACATTGACTAATGAAGTCCAATATTTTCCACCTCAAGAAAGAGTTTATTAATGGCTCAAATAAGTTTACCTAAAAATTCTGAGGTAAATAAAGGGAAATATTTCAAAGATAAGACAGGGTCAAAAAATATTCGTAAAGTTAATGTTTATAGATGGGATCCATCTACAGAAGAAAATCCAAGAATTGATACCTACGAAGTTGATATGGACAATTGTCCTTCAAAAGTTTTAGACATTTTGAACAAAATTAAAAATGAAATAGACCCAACTCTGGCGTATAGAAGGTCTTGCGCTCATGGTGTTTGTGGTTCATGTGCAATGAACATGGGAGGTAAAAATGGTCTTGCTTGTACGAAACCTCATGCTGAAATAGATGGCGATATAGACATTTATCCTTTGCCTCATTTAAGAGTGAAGAGAGATTTAATAGGTGACTTAGATGGTCTTTATAAACAGTACCAGTCTATTGAGCCTTGGCTAAAAAATAATTCATCTAAAGATACAACTGAGATTTTTCAATCAAAAGAAGATAGAGCAAAATTAGATGGTGCATATGAATGTATAATGTGTGCATGTTGTTCTACTTCGTGCCCTAGTTATTGGTGGAATGGAGATAAATATTTAGGACCCGCTGTGCTTTTGCAGGCGTATAGATGGATTGTTGATAGTCGAGATGACGAAAGAAAAGCAAGATTAAAAAAAGTTGCTGATGAACTAAAACTTTATAGATGTCATACTATTCTAAATTGTACCAGTGCTTGTCCTAAGGGGCTAAATCCAGCAAAAGCAATTGCTGAAATCAAGAAAATGTTAGCTACAGCTAATGTTTAAATAGACTAATAAGTGTTTTTGTTTTAAAAGATCCTTCTCATGAAGTTAATTGAACACTTTGTTGGCGGAAAATTATTTTCAGGTTCTTCTGATAGAAAAGGTAAAGTTTTTAATCCAGCTACAGGTGAACAAGAATCTGAGGTTAAATTAGCGTCGAAATCAGATTTAAATCAAGCAGTTGGAATTGCCAAAAAAGCTTTTGAAACATGGTCTTTAAAGCCAGCTCTTCAAAGAGCAAGAGTAATGTTTAAATTTAAAGAATTAATTGAAAAAAATTCTGATGAATTGACAAAACTAATTGTTTCTGAACATGGAAAAGTTTTTGAAGATGCCAGGGGTTCTTTAACAAGAGGACTCGAAGTTGTCGAATTTGCTTGTGGAATACCTCATTTATTAAAAGGTGAATTTTCTGAAAATGTTGGAACAAATGTTGATAGTTGGTCAATGAGACAACCTTTAGGAGTTGTTGCAGGAATTACCCCATTCAATTTTCCTGCTATGGTTCCAATGTGGATGTTTCCAATAGCAATCGCATGTGGAAATACATTTATTTTAAAACCATCAGAAAAGGACCCGTCATGTTCTATTATGTTAGCTAAATTGCTTACTGAAGCAGGTCTTCCAGAGGGTGTGTTTAATGTAGTGAATGGTGACAAAGAATCTGTAGATGCAATATTAGAGAACTCGGATATTAAAGCAGTAAGCTTTGTAGGCTCAACTCCAATTGCAAAATATATTTATGAAAATTCAGCTAAAAATGAAAAGAGAGTTCAAGCACTAGGTGGTGCTAAAAATCATTTGGTGGTAATGCCAGATTGTGATTTAGATGGAGCAGTTAACGGTTTAATGGGTGCAGCTTATGGTTCTGCAGGTGAAAGATGTATGGCCCAATCAGTTGCGGTTGCTGTTGGAGATATTGGAGATGAGCTTGTTTCAAGATTATCTAAAAAAGCTGAAGCTTTAAAAGTTGGCCCCGGAATGGATAAAGCATCTGAAATGGGTCCTTTGGTGACAAAAGAACACCTAGAAAGAGTTAGAGGATATGTAGATTTAGGTGTTAAAGAGGGTGCTAAGCTAGTTGTTGATGGAAGAGATCTTAAACTTCAAGGTTATGAGAATGGATTTTATATTGGTGGTTGTTTATTTGATCATGTCAATAAGGATATGAGAATATACAAAGAGGAAATATTTGGCCCAGTATTATCAGTTGTAAGAGTTAAAACTTTTGAAGAGGCTGCAAAATTAATTAACGATCATGAATATGGAAATGGAGTAAGTATTTATACTAGAGATGGAGATTCTGGAAGAACATTCGCTAGCAAAATTCAGGTAGGTATGGTTGGTATTAACGTACCAATACCAGTGCCGATGGCCTTTCATAGTTTTGGAGGCTGGAAAAGATCTTTATTTGGAGATAGTGCAATGCACGGTATGGAAGGAATAAAATTTTATACAAAACTTAAAACAGTAACATCTAGGTGGCCTTCTGGTATCCGTTCAAATGCGGAATTTGTAATGCCAACAATGAAATAAAAGGAAAATAATGACAAAAATATCTTTGATTGGAGCAGGCCAAATTGGTGGAACTCTTGCTCACTTAATTGGTACAAAAGAATTAGTAAACGAAGTAGTGTTATTTGATGTAGCGAGTGGTATTGCAAAAGGAAAAGCTTTAGATATAGCGCAATCTTCATCTGTAGATGGTTTTAATGTTAAATTTTCAGGTACTGATAATTACAAAGATATTAAGGACTCAGATGTAATAATTATTACTGCGGGTGTACCAAGAAAACCAGGAATGAGTAGAGATGATTTACTTGGAATAAATTTAAAAATTATTAAACAAGTTGCTGAAGGAGTTAAACAAAATGCCCCAAATGCGTTTGTTATATGTATTACTAATCCATTAGACGTGATGGTTATGGCATTTCAAAAATTTTCTAGTTTACCAGCTAATAAAGTTGTGGGCATGGCAGGTATATTGGATAGTTCTAGATTTAAATTATTTTTATCTCTAGAACTAAACGTACCTGTCAAAGAGATCGAGGCGATGGTGATGGGTGGACATGGTGATACAATGGTCCCTATGCCAAGATTTACAAAAGTCTCTGGCCGACCTTTACTTGATTTAGTTAAAGATGGAAAAATATCTCAAGAAAGACTTGAAGAAATAAATCAACGAACAAGAGATGGGGGAGCTGAGATAGTTAAGTTTTTAGAGAAAGGTTCAGCATTCTATGCTCCTGCAGCATCAGGTGTTCAAATGGCTGAAGCATATTTAAATGATCAAAAAAAATTATTACCATGTGCGGTCCAATTAAATGGAGAGTACAGTGTAAATAATGTTTATGCTGGAGTGCCTGTTATCATTGGAAAAAGTGGTGTTGAAAAAATTGAGGAAGTCAGTTTAGATGATAATGAGAAAAAAGAGTTTATGCATTCAATAGATGCAGTAAAAGCTCTTTGGGAAGCTGCATCAAAAATAGATCCTGATCTTTCCAAATAAAAAATGAACATACACGAGCATCAAGCCAAACAAATCTTAAAAAAATATGGTGCAATAGTCCCAGAAGGAGTATTTGCTTTAAATGTTGAGGAACTGCTTGAGAAAGTAAAATCACTGAAAACTAAAAAATACGTTCTGAAAGCACAAATACATGCTGGTGGAAGAGGAAAAGCTGGAGGGGTAAAAATTTTAAATACAATTGGTGAGCTAGAATTAGCAGCTAAAGAGTTGCTCGGTAAAACACTTATTACTCATCAAACAGGCCCAGAGGGAAGAGAAGTTAAAAGATTATATGTTGAAGAGTCCTCAAACATAGAAAAAGAATTTTATTTATCGTGTCTTGTGGATAGAGCTAGTTCAAAAATTGCTTTCATATCAAGTGATCAAGGAGGCATGGATATTGAGGAAGTAGCAAGTAAAACACCAGAAAAAATTTTAACTACAAAAGTTGATATTAATGAAGAAATTTCAAATACTGATTGTGAAAAAATTATAAAAATTTTTAATTTAAATAATGATGCAAAAAACCAAGCTATAAATTTAATCAAATCAATTTATAAAATGTTTATAAGTACTGATGCTAATATGGTTGAGGTCAATCCTTTGATTTTGACCAAAGAAGAAAAAATAGTCTGTTTAGATGCAAAAGTAAATTTTGATTCAAATGCCTTGTTCAGACATCCTGAAATTGTTGAGCTTAGAGACCTTAACGAGGAAGACTCAACAGAAATTGAGGCAAGCAAACATGACCTCGCTTATATAAAATTAGATGGAAGTATAGGCTGTATGGTAAATGGAGCAGGCCTAGCTATGGCCACAATGGATATAATAAAATTATATGGAAAGGAGCCAGCCAATTTTTTAGATGTAGGAGGCGGTGCATCAAAAGAAAAAGTTTCTGCAGCTTTAAAAATTATTCTTTCTGATAAGAATGTTAAAGGTATCTTAATTAATATTTTTGGGGGAATTATGAGGTGTGATGTGCTTGCACAAGGGGTAGTAGATGCTGCTAAGGAGATAAACATTAGTGTTCCTTTAGTAGTTAGACTTGCAGGTACAAATTTTAAGCAAGGCAAAGAAATACTCGATAATTCTGGTTTGAAGTTAATATCAGCAGAAAATTTAGATGATGCTGCTAAAAAAATTGTTGAGGCGATAAAATAAATGTCAGTATTAGTAAATAAAAATACAAAAGTTATTTGTCAGGGCTTCACAGGATCTCATGGCACATTCCACTCTGAACAAGCAATAAAGTATGGGACAAATCTTGTAGGTGGAGTAACCCCTAAAAAAGGAGGCCAAAAACATTTAGAAAGACCAGTTTTCAATACAGTATTAGAGGCAAAAAATGCGGTAGGTGCAGACGCTACTATGATCTATGTTCCAGCAAAATTTGCAGCTGCTGCAATCATTGAAGCAATTGATGCATCAATAGATCTTATAGTTTGTATAACAGAAGGCATCCCAGTTCAGGATATGCTTAAAGTAAGACAAAGTTTGGCTAGCTCAAATAGTCGTCTTATAGGGCCAAACTGCCCAGGAATAATTACACCTGATGAATGTAAAATTGGAATAATGCCTGGAAATATTCATAAGAGAGGATCGGTTGGTATCGTTTCTAGATCAGGAACATTAACTTATGAGGCGGTAGCACAAACTACTGAAAATGGATTGGGTCAATCAACTTGTATTGGTATTGGAGGAGATCCAATTAACGGTACAAATTTTATAGATTGTTTAGATTTATTTTTAAATGATGATGAGACAGAGTCGATTTTAATGATTGGAGAAATAGGTGGTACAGCAGAGGAAGAGGCTTCAGAATTTGTCAAAAATCATAAAATTAAAAAACCTATAGTAGGATTTATAGCAGGAATTACAGCTCCGCCAGGTCGAAGAATGGGTCATGCAGGGGCTATTATTTCTGGAGGCAAAGGTGGGGCAAAAGATAAAATAAAAAAGATGGAAGAATGTGGGATTACAGTTGCAGAATCACCATCAATTATTGGAAAAACATTGTTTAATAAACTGTCTAATTGAAAATTACTATTAGAAGGATATATTAAGCAAAAAAGATGTCTTCATCAAAAAATCTTGAATTTGAAAAAACTTCATTCTTAAATAAGTCTAATAGTGCATTTATTGAACAAATGTATCTTAAGTTTATCAACAAAGATCCTGAATTACCTGAGAGTTGGGCAAATTATTTTGCTGGTATAGGCGAAGAGATAAAAGTTATTGCTTCAGAAATAAATGGGCCATCTTGGGGGCCTTCAAAAGTAAAAATAGATATTGATGAATTACAAAAAAAAATAGAGATAGAGGACAACAATAAAGTAAATAATGAAAAAATAGATTCATCAGAAAAATTTAATTTTCAATTACTTGCAGACTCTAACAAAGATTCAATAAGTGCTGTTGCCTTAATACGTGCTTATAGATTGAGAGGACATTTATTAGCAAATTTAGATCCACTAGAAATGAGAGAATCTGAGTATCTTGATGAATTACACCCTGAATTTTATGGTTTTAAAAAACAGAATTATGAAAAGAAAATTTTCTTAAATGGAGTAATTAATAAAAAATATGCAAATATTAAAGAAATACTAAAATTTTTAAAAAAAACATATTGTGGAAATATTGGTTATGAGTTTATGCATGTTTCAAATCCAGTTGAGAGAAAATGGTTTAGAGACAGAATAGAGCAAGATCAAAATGCTTTAAACTTTACCAAGAACGGTAAAGAGGCAATACTAAATAAACTTGTACAAGCAGAAGGTTTTGAAAAATTTTTAGCTACTAAATATGTTGGTACAAAAAGATTTGGTCTTGATGGAGGTGAAAGTTTAATACCAGCTCTTGAGCAAATAATTAAAATTGGTGGGCAAAATCAGATTAAAGAAGTTAAAATTGGAATGTCTCATAGAGGTAGACTTAATGTTTTGGCAAATGTGTTACAAAAATCATATAAAAGAATATTTAATGAATTTGCAGGGGAAGTAAGCTCAGACTCTGAGGAAAGTGCAGGAGATGTAAAATACCATCTTGGTGCATCTTCAGATAGGCAGTTTGATGGAAACTCTGTTCACGTAAGTTTAACGGATAATCCCTCTCACCTAGAAGCTGTTAATCCAGTAGTTTTAGGACAAACAAGAGCAAAGCAATTTTTTCATAAAGATAAAGAAAGAAATAAAGTTATACCTATTCTTATTCATGGAGATGCTGCTTTTGCTGGCCAAGGAGTGGTAGCAGAATGTTTTGCAATGTCAGGACTTCCTGGCCATAATACAGGCGGCACCATTCATATTATAGTAAATAATCAAATTGGTTTCACTACTAGTCCTAGATTTGCCAGGTCATCACCATACCCATCAGATGTTGCAAAAATGGTTGAAGCTCCAATTCTTCATGTGAACGGAGACGACCCAGAAGCTGTTGTTTATGCGACTAGAATTGCTACTGAATTTAGACTGAAGTTTAATAGAGATGTTGTAGTTGACCTAATTTGTTATAGAAGATTTGGACATAACGAAGGGGACGAACCTTCATTTACTCAGCCATTGATGTATAAAAAAATTAGAGCACATCCAAGTGTTTATAAGATATATGGAAACAAGTTAGTTAATGAAAATTCAATTACCCAAAATCTTTTAGATCAAAATGTTAAAGGATTTAAAGATTTATTGGACGAACAATATAAAAGTGCAAAAGATTATAAACCTAAAATAGAATGGTTTGAGGGCTCATGGTCCAGATATAAACCATCCAAAGGCAAAGATAAAAGAGGTGTGACTGGTTTTGATGAACACAAACTTAAAGAAATCTCAGATAGAATTAATACTATGCCTGCTGAAATTAATATTCATAAAACTATTTCTAAAATTTTGAATATTAGGAAAAATTCAGTAGATAAAGGTTTTGATATGGATTGGTCTACAGCAGAAGCGCTAGCTTTTGGTTCTTTACTTGAAGAGGGTTACCCAGTTAGGCTCGTTGGCCAAGACTCTGGTAGAGGAACATTTAGTCAAAGACATTCAGTTTTAAGAGATCAGATTGACAATTCTAGGTATATTCCATTAAACAATATTTCAAGTAAACAAAAAAAATTTGAAGTTGTCGATAGTTTTTTATCTGAACTTGCTGTTTTGGGATTTGAATATGGATATAGTTTAGTTGAACCCAATACATTAACTTTGTGGGAAGCTCAATTTGGAGATTTTGCTAATGGTGCACAAGTTGTCATTGATCAATTTATAGCATCAGGAGAAAGAAAGTGGAATAGAGCTTCTGGATTAGTGATGTTATTACCTCATGCCTATGAAGGACAAGGGCCAGAACACTCTTCTGCAAGATTAGAAAGATTTTTACAACTATGCTCAAATGACAATATGCAAGTATTAAACTGTACTACCCCTGCTAATTATTTTCATGCTTTAAGAAGACAAATGCATAGAGATTTTAGAAAGCCATTAATAATTATGACACCAAAATCTTTATTAAGAAATAAGTTCTGCGTTTCAAATTTAAAAGACTTTAATAAAGAAAATACTTTTCATAGAATATTATGGGATCATGCAATTGATCCAAAAGTAGATGGTTTTATTGAGCTGAAAGATAGTTCAAAGATAAAAAAAGTAATTTTATGTTCTGGAAAAATATATTTTGATCTTTTGGATGCTAGAGAAAAACTAAAAAAAGATGATGTTATAATTTTTAGAGTTGAACAATTATATCCTTTTCCTGCAAAAGCTCTTGTAAATGAGTTAAAACCATACGCAAAAAATGCTAATTTTTTCTGGTGTCAAGAGGAGCCTAAAAATATGGGTGCCTGGTTTTCAGTTAGAGATTATATCCAATGGACATTAGATAGTTTAAAGGCTAATAATAACAAAATTTCTTATATAGGAAGAAGCCCAGATGCAAGTCCAGCAACCGGATATGCCAAAAGGCACAATTCTCAACAACAAGAAATAATAAATAAGGTTTTTGAATAAATTGTAATGAGTGAAAAAATTGTAGTTCCTGCACTTGGTGAGAGTATAACTGAAGCAACAGTGGCTAAATGGTTAAAAAATACAGGAGATTCTGTTGATGCGGACGAACCAATAGTCGAACTTGAAACTGATAAAGTAAATTTAGAAGTTCCTTCTCCAATTACAGGAGTATTAACTGAAATAAATTCTAAAGACGGATCAATAGTGGAAGTGGGAGCTTTACTGGGTTCTGTTTCTGAAAAAGGTAGTGGTGCCAAACCCACTCCTACAAAGAATGAGGAGGTTAAAAAACAAGAGATCAAACCTAGTGAAAATAATGTGATTAAATTAGACCCAATTAAAAAAGAGCCTAAAGTTTTTGAGGAGACTTTAAAAGTAGAGGAGCAAAGTGAAAAACCTTTAGTATTATCTGATGAAGTTGTTGATCAAGCACCAACAATTAACAATACCCAGAGCCAAACATTATCACCAGCTGTTCGTAAAATTGTTGCTGAAAAAAAAATAGACCTAGCTACTGTTCAAGGTTCTGGAAAAGATGGGCGAGTTCTTAAAGGTGACTTGATAAGTATGATGGGAGCAAATCCAAAACCTTCAGAGAGAAAAATTCAATATGGTCAAGAAGAAAGAATCAAGATGACCAGACTTAGACAAACTATTGCTAAAAGATTAAAGCAAGCTCAAGAAAATGCAGCCTTACTAACAACATTCAACGAAGTCGACATGACAAATATTATGCAGATGAGAAAAGAAAATCAGGAAGATTTTCAATCTAGATATAATATTAAACTTGGATTTATGTCATTTTTTGTAAAAGCATGTGTTGTTGCTTTAAAGAATTTTCCAGCAGTGAATGCAGAAATTGATGGGGATGATATAATTTACAAAAATTATTATAATATTAGTTTTGCAGTTGGAACCGATAAAGGTTTAGTAGTACCAGTTTTAAGAAATGCAGATGAGTTATCTTTTGCAGATATTGAGAAAAATATTAAAGAAATTTCTGAAAAAGCAAAAGATGGAAAGTTAGTAATTGAGGATCTTCAAGGAGGAACATTCACAATAAGTAATGGTGGAGTTTATGGGTCTATGCTTTCGACACCTATATTAAATCTTCCACAATCAGGAGTTCTAGGTATGCACAATATTGTTGAGAGACCAGCAGTTGTCGATGGAGAAATTAAAATAAGACCAATAATGTATTTAGCATTGTCGTATGATCATAGAATTATTGATGGTAAAGAGTCAGTGTCATTTCTTAAAATGATAAAAGAAAATTTAGAGGACCCGAGAAGGTTGTTTTTGGATATTTAGATGTCAGAAAAATTTCAAGCAGTAGTAATTGGTGGTGGACCTGGTGGATATGTTTGTGCGATTAGACTTTCTCAATTAGGATTGAAAACAGCATGTAT
>CABXVD010000002.1 GCA_902515625.1 uncultured Pelagibacteraceae bacterium
ATTTGATATATTTTTTAACATGCCATGTTATACTTCAACAATTAACGGTATGGAAATTAATATAAATTGTGATTTAGGTGAAAAATCAAAACACCATTCAAATATATATGATCCAGATTTACTTGAAATAGTAAATTCTGCTAACGTAGCTTGCGGATTTCACGCTGGAGATAGTCAATCAATGAATGAAGTAGTTCAAATATCAAAAAAAAATGGAGTTAGTATTGGTGCTCATCCATCATTCAATGATCCAGAAAATTTTGGAAGACAAAGAATTAATCTCGCATCAAAGGAAGTGAGGCAATTAATCATTGATCAATATGAAATTCTTCAAAAGATTGCTCAAGATCATGGAGAAAATGTTACTCACATAAAACCACACGGTGCTTTAAATAATATGGCTTGTGAAGATTTTGAATTAGCAAAAACCATTGCAAAAGTAATAAATGAAATAAACAAAGATCTGATTTATTTAGTTCCAACTGGATCTAAAATGGAGGAAGCAGGCAAAAAACTAAATATGCGCATAGCATGTGAGATATTTGCTGATAGAAATTATGAGGATGATGGAAATTTAGTTTCAAGAAAAAAACCGAATGCTCTAATTACCGACCCAGAAGAAGCCAAAAAGCACGTTTTAAACATGGTTAAAAATCAGTCACTTAATTGTCACAGTGGAAAGCAGATAGCTTGTGAAATAGACTCTGTATGTATACATGGAGATAATATTAATTCATTATCTACGGCTAAATCAATAAGAGATAATCTGATAGAAAGTGGATTGTTATTAAAACCTTTAAATATGATGGAGAAATTTAAAAATGATTAAAAAAATATTCTTAATTTTATTTTTAGCATTACTTACAACAAATTCTTTTTCAGCAGGATCAGATTCTACTTCATCAAAAGTAAAATCAAACTATGATAAAGCAGTTGAGTCAATTAAGTTTGCAAAAAAATATGAGGCAAAGGGAAATCTTGAAAAGGCAAAAAAAAGATATGCTAAGGCTCAAATGTTACTATTAAAATCAAACTCAGAAAAACCTAACAAACCTGATACTTTAAATTATCTAGGCTTCACGACTAGAAAACTTGGGGACTATGAAAATGGTGAAAAATATTATTTACAGGGTTTAGAAATTGAACCAAGTCATATAGGTATAAATGAGTATCTGGGTGAATTATATGTTGCAACAAACAGATTAAATTTAGCAAATGAAAGGTTAAAGATACTGGAAAGCTGTAACTGTAAAGAATATACTCAGTTAAAAGACGTTATTGATGGCACTAAAAAATCGAAGTACTAATTTTTACACTCGAAGCATAAAATTAAGCCGATAGTGAACTTAATGGCTTGAAATAGTATTTATTGAAAAATTCATAAATTAAAATATTATTAAATAATATTGATTGAAGAACTCTTAATTTTAACAAATATTATATTTATAACCATAATATTAACTGCAGATAACGCTGTAATAGTTGGTTCAATCGCATCAAATTTTGTTCCAAAAAATAGAAAACAAATAATTATGTGGGGCGTAATAGGAGCTTTTGTTTTTAAAATCTTTTTCGCAGTATTCGCAACTTTTTTATTTGAATTTTATTTTATAAAAATTTTAGGTGGTTTATTATTAATTTGGATAGTTAATGATCTTAGAAAAGATTTATTAGATATTAAAAAAATAAAGCCTACTGCAAAAAAAGGGAAGGAACCTTCGTATATAAGCAGTATTGGTAAAGTTTTATTTGCAGATATCATGATTAGTTTTGATAATGTTATAGGTGTTGTGGCGGCTGCAAAAGGATATTTTGGATTTATGATATTTGGGCTAATGTTATCTGTTGTTCTTACCGGTGCTTTAGCTACATATATGGCAAACTATATTCAAAAACACATGTGGATTGCTTACGTTGGTTTGGTATTTATTTTATTAGTTGGACTACAGCTGGTAATTGGTGGATTGGTAGATTTAGAAATACTGAATATTAATGAGGAATTTAAGAAATATTTTTAGTTAATAAGAGTGTTTTTTTAAAGGAAATTTCTTACTTCTCACTTCTCTCGCATAAGTTGATACAGCTTTGGAAATCTCTTTTCTTATGTTTGTGTATTTTTTTATAAATCTAACATTAATTGGATTTAAGCCAATTAAGTCATCAAAAACTAAAATTTGCCCGTCACAATTATTTGAGGCTCCTATACCAATGGTTGGGATTTTGATTTGTTTTGTAATAGCCTTTGCTAAAGATCTTTCTATGCATTCTAATACCATTGAAAAAACACCTGCAGTTTCTAGTAATTTTGCTTCTTTTAAAATTTTTTCTCTTTCATAGTTCTTTTTACCCTTAAACTTAAAATTCTTTGCTGATTGTGGAAGAAGTCCCAAATGACCCATAATAGGAATATTATTTTTTACTAAATTTCTAATAATTTTGTATATTTTTTTTCCACCTTCTAATTTTAAAGCATCACATTTAGTTTTGGACATTATTTTTTTTGCATTCTTAAGTGCCTCTTTAGAATTTCGATAAGTGTTATAGGGCATATCAACTACCATCAAACTTTTTTTAACTCCTAATCTCACACTTTTAGAATGTTCGATCATTGTATCTAATGAAACTTCTCTTGTTGATTTATAATTATATAAAACGGACCCAAGTGAGTCACCAACAAGAACAATATCGCAGTAGTTATCTAGGATTTCTACTACATTTTTAGAATAGGCAGATAAACTTACTATTTTAGTTTTATTTTTTTTTCTAATTATGGATAATATTTTTTTATTCATTGGCTTACCAAGAGCCAGTATTCTCCATAGAAACCCAGGGTTCTTTGGGCTCTAGGCTTCCCTCTTGAAGGATTTCAATAGAAATCTTATCTGGAGATCTGACAAATGCCATGTGACCATCTCTTGGTGGTCTACTTATAGTGTAGCCCATATCTATTAATCTTTTACAAGTTTCATAAATGTTATCTACTCGGTAAGCGAGATGACCAAAATTTCTTGATCCTTCTCCCAATTCGTCTCCATCCCAATTATAAGTTAATTCAATTTCAGCTTTCTCGTCATTAGGTGCAGCAAGAAAAATAAGTGTATATCTTCCCTTTTCATCTTCCATTCTTCTTGTTTCTTTAAGCCCAAGGCCTTCACAAAAAAATCTTAAAGATTCGTCAACATCTTTAATTCTAATCATTGTATGTAAATATTTCATAAACATACTTTATAGATTAAAACTACTCTAATTCAATAGTGCTTGGAGGTTTTGATGTAACATCATAAACAACTCTATTTATCCCTCTTATGCTATTAACTATTTTATTAGAAATAGTTTGCATAAAGGACTTTCTAAATTCAAAAAAATCTGCTGTCATTCCATCTTCTGACGTAATTGCTCTTAAAAGACATAAATATTCATAAGTGCGATTATCACCCATCACACCCACCGTTTTAACAGGAAGCAAAGCAGCATATGCCTGCCAAATTTTATGATAAAGTCCATGTTCCCTTAATGCTTGTATAAAGTAATAATCAGCTTCCTTTAAAATTTTTATTTTTTCATTGGTAATAACTCCTGGCATTCTGATTGCTAAACCAGGGCCTGGAAAAGGATGTCTTGAGATAATTTCTTTACTTAATTTTAATTCTAAGCCTAATTTCCTAACCTCATCTTTAAACAAAAACTTTAACGGCTCAACAAGTTTTAAGTTCATTTTTTTTGGAAGGCCACCAACGTTATGATGAGATTTTATTTTTGAAGTCTGACTGCCAGTAACAGATTTACTTTCAATCAGATCGGGATAAAGTGTACCTTGAGCCAAAAATTTAACATTTTTGATTTTTTTAGCATATCGTTCAAAAATTTTTATAAATAAATTTCCAATTATTTTTCTTTTTTTTTCAGGATCAGAAACATTTTTTAACTTTCCTAGAAACTCCTTTTCTGCATTTACGTAGATAAGGTTCATTTTTAATCTTTTCTTAAAAGTTCGAACTACTTGAGTTTCCTCATTTTTTCTTAAAAGGCCTGTATTAACAAAAATACAATATAGTTTCTTACCAATTGATTTATTTAATAATTGGGCAACGACACTACTATCTACTCCTCCGGATAAAGCACAAATAACTTTATGGGTACCTACTTGATCTCTTACTTCGTTGATTAGTTTTATTTTTTGATCTCTTGAAGACCAGTTTTTTTTAACTTTACATATTAAAAATACAAAATTACTAATTAATTTTTTTCCATTTTCGGTATGAGTAACCTCTGGATGAAATTGTACTCCATAAAATTTTTTTGATTTATTTTCAACTATGGCATATTTTGAATTTGTACTAGATGCAACAACCTGAAAATTTTTTGGAAGTTTGGATACTTGATCTGCGTGACTCATCCAAACTTTATTATTTTTTTTCATGTTATAGAAATTTTTTGTTAAAAGGCTATCTCTTTTTCTAAAAATATTAGCTAAACCAAATTCACGATGCTTTGATTGTTTTACTCTCCCACCATTTAATTTTGATAAAATTTGGTGACCAAAACAAATTCCTAAAATTGGTATATTCAGTTCTAGTATTGTTTTATCAAATGAGTATTTGTTAATCTGGTAAACATTTAAAGGACCACCAGACAAAATAATTCCTCTTACACTTTGATTAATATCACTGGTTCTAATTTTTTTATGACTTACAATTTCAGAAAAAACCCCAAGTTCTCGGATTCTTCTTGCGATTAATTGAGTAAATTGAGAACCAAAATCTATGATTACAACTTTATCAAGATTTGTATCAAGACTCATTTTTTGGATCTATATTTTTCAATGACTCTTTGATTTCCCGATTTTCATCACATAAATTTTTGCAAACTTTCGAAAATGTATCAGACAGATTTTTAACTTTGTCATAATTTGATTGTTCAATTGCTATTTTCATCATCATTAACATAGCTTCCTCATTATCAGGCTCAATAAGAAGAGCAGTTTCTAAATTGTACTCTTCTTTTCTTTGATTTTCTTCATGATTGTAAATTTTGGCAAGATATAAATATGAATTAGCATCTTTAGGATTAAAAACTATATTTCTTTCAAACAAAAAAAGTGCATCTTGATATTTTTCTTTTTCATATAATTTTAAAGCTTTTTTGAAAAAATTTTCTTTACTAAAAGTTTTTGTGTTAAATGAGAAGAATAATACTATAACAAAAATTAATTTTAAAATTTTACTCATTAGTATTTGCTATCATTTTTAATCACATCAACATTGTGAACCATACTTTCATAAAAACCTGCTTTTGTAATTTTTACGAAGTGAGGTTTGTTTCTTAGTCTAATAATATTTTTTGACCCTAAATATCCCATAGAAGATTTTAAGCCACCAATTAATTTATAAATAATACTTCCAACGTCTCCTTTGTATTTTACAAAACCTTCAACACCTTCGGGTACGTATTTAGATACGTCTTTTTGTTTTTTTTGAAAATATCTATCTGCTGAGCCTTTGTTCATGGCACCTACTGAACCCATTCCACGAAAACTTTTATATAATTTTCCATTTTTTTTAATTAATTTTCCAGGCGTTTCATTTGTTCCTGCAAATAACGATCCTATCATTACAGCATCTGCTCCACCTGCAAATGCTTTTGCTAAATCACCAGAATATTTTATTCCTCCATCAGAAATTATCTTAACTTTTTTATTTTTAATTCCGTTTCTCACTGACAAAATTGCACTAAGTTGAGGAACTCCAATGCCTGCAACCAATCTAGTAGTACAAATAGAGCCCGGACCAATCCCAACTTTAATTATGTCTACTCCTAATTTAATTAAGAATTTTGCAGCCTCTGGTGTTGCAATATTGCCCGCACATAAAGCGATTTTATTATTTTTTGTTTTTTTTATATATTTAATTATTTCTCCAACTTTTCTTGTGTGCCCATGTGCTGTGTCCACTACAATTAAATCAACACCCTCTTTAATAATTTCTTTTGCCCTAGTAAATTCTTTTTCAGATGCTCCTACAGCAGCTCCAACTTTTAAGGAAAGTTTTTTAACTTTTCTAATTTCTGAAACTTGTGTTTTGATATCTAAGTTTCTATGGATAACACCTATTCCGCCTGCTTTTGCAATAGCAATAGCCATTTTACTCTCAGTAACTGTGTCCATCGCAGATGATAAAAGTGGAATTTTTAGCTTAAGATTACTAGTCAATGATACAGATGTATCAACCTCAGATGGAAGTATTTCTGAGTAATTTGGCGCTAGTGTTACATCGTCAAAGGTAAGTGCTTCTTTTATAGGAACCATAATCTTTTATATACGATTCCTTTTAAATTTAAAGTCTCTATCTAATTTTTCTACAAATAATAAAACTTTCTTTGGAATCTTTTCGACTAGACTTAGGTTTAAAAACCTTAACTTCTTTAAAAAACTTTTTACCCTCTGCGACTATTTCGTTAAAGGTTCCACCCATGAAAATCTTTGATATAAAATAACCATTTTCTTTAATCATTTCTTTAGCAAATGCCATTGCCTCTTTACAAAGTTCTCCTGTTTGAATTGAGTCAATATTCTTAATTCCTGTAGTATTTACAGCCATATCTGACAAAACTACATCAACTTTATTACTTAAATTATTTTTAATTTCTTCTTGTATTTTACTTTCCGTAAAATCACCTTGTATTTGAACGCTATTTCCAATCGGTTCCATTTTTTTAAGATCGATTGAAATAAGCTTTCCACTTTTAATAACTTTAGATGAATACTGAGACCAGCTACCAGGTGCTGCACCTATATCGATTACTGATAATCCACCCTTAAATATTTTAAATTTTTCATCTATTTCAATTAATTTATATGCTGATCTTGCCCTATAGCCGTCAACTTTAGATTTTCTTACGTAGATATCTCTTCTTTGTTTATTAATCCAATTTTTAGAAATTTTATTTTTTTTCAATTAATTATTATATCTTAGTTTTAAATCAATCAGGTCACCGTTGATTGTTTTTACTTTAGAAATGTAATTTTTATTTTTTCTAATTTGATCATTATTTTTACCAGCAAAATGAACAATACCAATCTCATGATTTGGAAGATAAGGTTCAACCAAAGTATTTCGTTTTTCATCAAATTTAAGAGCTTCAATTAATGTCCAGTTGCAATAAGCTGGCAAGATTTCGACATCTAATTCATCATAATAAATTGTTACATTCATTGCTATTTGCTCTGATCCCCATATTTTTCCAGAGTTTAACGCAATTTTTAAATTTTTTTGCCATACTTCCCAATGAGGTGCATTTAACTCTAATGCAAATACTCCAATATTTAAATGAGGTTTTAATGCTACTTGTCTTGCAATTTTTTCTGAAAAACCAGAAGATTTTGCATGCTTATAGTTTTGAGATTTAATTTTAGCAAAACTTCCTAAAATCCATTCGGCTCTTAATACTCTTCCATATGCCCTATCTGCTGATGTTGCTATTGATAATTTATTGTTTTCACATCCTCTTAAATATAAATCAATTGCTTCCCATGAATTCACCCATGCATCTGCATCTATCCATAAATATTTTTCATAATTTGGAAAATATTTAGGAAGAAAAGCCCTTGAGATTTGACTTTTTAACCATTCTTTACCTTTTACTTTTGATTGAGGAACTTCAATGTCCCAGTCTGCAGATTTAATTTGATCTACTTTAGAAGATAAAGTTTTTTTTTGTTCCTCAGTTAATCCAGCATCTAGAATACAAATTGCAGTATTTTCACTCTCTTTAAACCTCTTAACTGAGTCTACAAGCTCTTCTAGCAATTCAAAATAATTGGAGTCTGCTAGTGAAATTATCACATTTTTCTTCATCAAAGAATATCTTCTTGATCGTCATCTTCTTCTTTGAAATTTAGATCATCATTTTGTTTTTTTAACTTTTGATAATGAAAATAACTTATCGGTAACATAGCTAAATAAACAATTGCACTTATAGCTATTACATTAAATGGATAAATTAATAGTAAACCAAAAAATAAAACTATGCCAAATAATAGAAAAATTGTTGTTTTTCTTTGTATTACTATTTTTTTCAATGAATAACTCGGGAACTTGCTTATTAATAGTAATGAGGTCACAATAAAGAAGATTGGTACAACTACATTGTAATTAATTTGGGGGAATTCATAATTAGTTAAACTGAATATTAATGGTGTCAAAACTAAAATCCCACCTGCAGGGGATGGTACTCCTTCAAAAAAATTATCTCTCCATGAGGGGTCTTGACCAGTATTAACATTAAATCTTGCTAATCTTAAAGCAACACAAATCACATATATTAGACAAACTAACCAACCAAATCGACCTAAGGTATTAAGTTTCCAAAAATACATTATAAAAGCTGGTGCAACACCAAAACTAATCATGTCGGTTAAAGAGTCTAATTCTTTTCCAACTTTTGAAGTCCCTTTAATTAATCTTGCAATTCGTCCATCCAATCCATCTATTACTGCCGCTAAGATTATAGCAACAACTGCAAATTCAAATCGTCCATCTAAAGCAAATCTAATTGAAGTTAATCCAATACAAACTCCGATTAATGTGAGCATGTTTGGTAAAATTACTCTTGCATTTTTTCTGTCAGTAACAACTTTAAAATTGTTTTTTGGTTTTAACATAATTATTTTTTCGCCAATAAGGTCTCACCAGAAATTGCCGTTTGACCAACTTTTACAAGAGGTTCATAATTTTCATAATAAACATCTGCTCGGCTTCCAAATCTTATCATTCCAATTCTATCACCTTGACTTAGTTCTTGGTTTTTGTCTGTTTCACAAACAATTCTTCTTGCTACTAAACCTGCAATTTGAACCACTATTATATCATTGCCATGTGTGTCTTTAATTTTGTAATAATTTCTCTCATTATCTTCACTAGCTTTATCTAATGATGCATTAAAAAATTTTCCAGGTTTATATAATATGTCTTCAACTGTTCCTGAACAAGGAGTTCTATTTACGTGACAGTCAAATACATTCATAAAAATACTAATTTTTTTGAATTTTTTATTTTCAAGACCAACTTCTTTTGGTCCATCTACCTCTTCAACTTTTATAACTTCACCATCAGCTGGACTTACAAGATAATCATCATCACCTATAATAATTCTATCAGGGTCCCTAAAAAAATAATAAACCCATATCGTTAACAACAAACCAATTAAGCCTAAAAAATTGTTAATGATTAATAAAATAATAGTTATGAAGGCAGCAATAACTAAAAATTTATATCCCTCAGTATGAATTTTTGGAAATATCTTGGTAAACATATTCTTCTATTTGCTAATTTTTGATTAATATGTATATAAACCAATCAAATTCAATTAATAAGATAATTTTTATTTTAATGAGTAAAATCAAGGTAAAAAACCCAGTCGTAGAGTTAGACGGCGATGAAATGACTCGAATTATATGGGAGTTCATTAAGAATAAACTTATCTTACCATATCTTGATCTGGGAATTGAATATTATGATCTTGGTATGAAAAGCCGTGACAATACTGATGATCAAATCACAATAGACTCAGCAAATGCCATCAAAAAAATCGGTGTTGGCATTAAATGCGCAACTATTACGCCTGATGAAGCAAGAGTAGAAGAATTTGACCTAAAAAAAATGTGGAGGTCACCAAATGGGACAATCAGAAATATAATCGGAGGGACTGTATTTAGAGAACCTATTATTTGTAAAAATATACCAAAACTTGTTCCATCTTGGACAGATCCAGTAATTATAGGAAGACATGCTTTTGGAGACCAGTATAGAGCAACAGATTTTAAAGTGCCTGGTAAAGGAAAAATGGAAATTAAGTGGACATCAGAAGATGGAAAAGATGAAATTAAATATGAGGTATTTAATTTCACTGGTCCAGGAGTAGCACTTTCAATGTATAATTTAGATAAATCCATTCAAGATTTTGCAAGATCCTGTTTTAGTTATGGGTTAATTAAAAAATGGCCAGTTTACATGTCTACGAAAAATACAATTCTAAAACAATATGACGGTCGATTTAAAGATATATTCCAAGAAGTATTTGACAATGAATATAAAGAAGAATTTGATAAAAATAATTTAACTTATGAACATAGATTAATTGATGACATGGTTGCATGTGCAATGAAATGGAGTGGTAAATATATTTGGGCTTGTAAAAATTATGACGGTGACGTTCAGTCTGATACTATGGCACAAGGTTATGGATCATTAGGATTGATGACCAGTACACTTCTTACTCCAGATGGAAAAATTATGGAAGCAGAAGCTGCTCATGGAACTGTAACCAGACACTATAGAATGCATCAACAAGGTAAAGAAACTTCAACAAATCCTATTGCATCAATTTTTGCTTGGACAAGAGGGCTAGCTCATAGAGGAAAACTTGATAATAATGATGAATTAATAAAATTTGCACAAACGATTGAAAAAGTTTGTATCGAGTGTGTTGAAAATGGAGCTATGACAAAGGATCTAGCGATACTAATTGGTCCATCAAGTAAGTACTTAACAACTAATCAATTTTTAGATGAAATTGACGGTAATCTTAAAGCAAAATTAAATTAAAGCTTTAAGTTTTTCAAAAGCATCTTCAATTTTTGACTTATCCAGGCCACCAGCTTGAGCAAAATCTTTTCTTCCTCCACCACCCTGACCACCAATAATCTCTGAACCAATCTTAACAAATTCAACAGCATCATATTTATTTGTTAAACTTTCTGTAACCCCAACTGCTATCCCTACTTTGTCATCTTTGCTTGCAAGCACTATTACAATACCCTGAGATAAATCTTTTTTTCCTTGATCAACCAATTTTCTAAGTTCTTTAGGAGGAAGATCATCAACTTTTTGAAGTCTTAATTTTATTCCATTAACATCTTGGTCTTTAATAATATTTTTTGATTTGTCATTTAAAATTGAATTTACAGAAAGAGTTTCAAATTGTTTTGTTAAATTTTTAATTGAATTTTTTTGATCTGAATTATCTATGCTAGGTTTCCCTCCAAGCTTAATGATTTGCTGACTTAAATCTTTAATAGTTTCTTCATCTTTTTCAGAGGATAATACTGAAAGTTTTTCTTTATTTTTTAAATAATCTTCTAATTGTTTATCTCTTAAAGCCTCTATTCTTCTTACTCCTGCAGCTATTGAAGATTGGCTAACTATTTTAAATTTTCCAATATCTCCAGTATTTTTAACATGGGTTCCACCACATAATTCTGTGGAGAAATACTTTCCATCCTCATCTCCCATAGAAAGAACCCTCACTTCATCACCATATTTTTCACCAAATAAAGCTAAAGCTCCATTTTCCACGGCTTCATCTGGTGTCATTAACCTGGTTTTAACATCTGACTTTTTTGAAACCATCTTATTTACAAATTTCTCTATTTTATCAATTTCATCATTTTGAATAGGTTTCATATGGCTAAAATCAAATCTCAATCTGCTGGGCTCTACAAGAGAACCTTTTTGGGTAACATGATCTCCTAGTACTCTTCTTAAAGACTCATGTAAAAGGTGAGTTGCAGAGTGATAAGCTCTAGTATGATCTCTCCTTTCAATATTTATCTTCATTTCAACGCTATCATTAAGCTTTATAGAACCACTAACCACTCTCCCGTAATGTACAAATAAGTCTCCAAGTTTTTTCTGAACATCTGTTACCTCAAATTTAAATTCATTTGATACAATCTCACCAGTATCTCCTACTTGACCTCCAGACTCTCCATAAAATGGAGTTTGATTTACTATAATCATCCCCTCATCGTTTTCTTTTAGTTGATCAACTTCCTTATTTTCTTTTAATAAAGACAAAACAACACCTTCAGCTTGATTTGTTTCGTAACCTAAAAATTCAGTTGGCTCTAATCTATCTTTAATTCCAAACCAAATATCCTCAACTGCAGCATCTCCTGAACCTTTCCAATTTTTTTTAGCAAGTTCTCTACTTTCTTTCATTAAAGATTTAAACTTATCTGTGTCAATAGACATTGATTTGTTTCTTAAAATATCTTCAGTAAGATCTAATGGGAAACCATAAGTATCATACAATTTAAACGCCACCTCACCTGGTAAAACTTTATCAATTTTAGAAATTTCATCATTTAAAATTTTAATTCCTCTATCAAGTAGAACTAGAAATTTTTCCTCTTCCATTCTCAAAGTTTCTTTAATCAAGGACTCAGCTCTTACAAGTTCTGGATAATTTCCTGACATTTCATTTTTAAGAGTATCAAACAAATTATAAAAAACTGGTTCCTTGGATCCTAATAAGTGGGAGTGTCTCATTCCCCTTCTCATAATTCTTCTAAGTACATATCCTCTTCCTTCATTGGAAGGTAAAACACCTTCTGCAATTAAAAAAGAGCTTGCTCTTAAATGATCAGCAATTACTCTAAAGCTTGCAAGATTAGATTTATCTGATTTAACTTTTACAATCTCAGATGCTGAACTAATTATTTTTTTAAAATGATCTGTTTCATAGTTATCATGTGAACCTTGCAATAAAGCAGCTATTCTCTCCAATCCCATTCCAGTATCAACTGATGGTTTTGGTAAATTTATTCTTTCGTTTTTTGAAACTTGCTCATATTGCATAAAGACTAAATTCCAAATCTCAATAAATCTGTCTCCATCTTCATCTTTGGAGCCAGGTAATCCTCCAGCTAAATGATCTCCATGGTCAAAAAAAATTTCAGAACAAGGTCCACAAGGACCCGTTTCCCCCATTGACCAAAAATTATCAGATGTAGCTATTCTAATAATTCTGTCATCGCTAAAACCCGCTATTTTCTTCCAAAAATTGAAAGCTTCATCATCTTCGTGAAATACAGTTACATAAAGCCGGTCTTTATCTATGCCAAAATCTTTGGTGATCAAATCCCAAGCATAATGAATTGCTTGTTCTTTAAAGTAATCTCCAAAAGAAAAGTTTCCTAGCATTTCAAAGAATGTGTGATGACGAGGTGTATAACCAACATTTTCAAGGTCGTTATGTTTTCCTCCTGCCCTGACACATTTTTGAGAAGTAGTCGCTCTTACATAATCTCTTTTTTCTAAACCTGTGAATACATTTTTAAACTGAACCATGCCAGAGTTGGCAAACATTAATGTTGGATCATTGTTGGGTACTAAATTACTAGACTCAACAATCTTATGCTCGTTCTTTTCAAAATACTTTAGAAAAGTGTTTCTTATTTCATTGAGTGTTTTGTCAGCCATATTTTTAAAATACAGCTTTTTAATTCTATGTCTAGATAACGATAGGGAAAAAAGGCGCTTAATTTAAGCGCCTTTTATTAATAAAGATGACCTATTAATTCTTTTTAGATGGAGGAGTAACTTCTGCTTTTTCAGCTTCTTCTTTTTCAGCTACTTTTTTTTCTTTCTCAATTTTGTCTGGATCAAGCGGATTTCCTTCTATTTTCTTAGAAATTACTCCTGCTTTCTCTCTTATAGCCATTTCAATTTCTGCAGCAACTTGAGGATTTTGAGCTAAATAAGTCTTGGCATTTTCTCTACCTTGACCAATTTTCTCACCTTTATAAGCATACCATGCTCCTGATTTTTCAATTATATCTGCTTTAGAACCAAGATCGACGAGTTCACCCATCTTGCTAATTCCTCTTCCATACATCAAGTCAAACTCTACAACTTTAAATGGTGGAGCAACTTTGTTTTTAACTACTTTAACTCTTGTTGAGTTACCAATTATTTCATCTTTATCTTTAATGGCACCAATTCTTCTAATGTCCATTCTTACTGATGAATAAAATTTAAGTGCATTTCCACCTGATGTTGTTTCAGGACTTCCAAACATAACTCCAATTTTCATTCTGATTTGGTTAATGAAAATCATCATTGTGTTTGTGTTAGAAATTGAACCGGTTAATTTTCTTAAAGCCTGACTCATTAATCTTGATTGAAGACCAACATGATGATCTCCCATCTCTCCTTCGATTTCAGCTTTTGGAGTTAAAGCTGCAACAGAGTCAATAACAATTACTGAAATAGAGCCTGATTTTACTAGTGTATCAGCAATTTCTAAAGCTTGTTCACCAGCATCTGGTTGTGAAATTAAAAGTTCTTCAGTATTAACACCTAATTTTTTTGCATAAACTGGATCTAAAGCATGCTCTGCATCAACAAATGCACAAATTCCTCCAGCTTTTTGAGCTTCAGCAACAACTTGTAATGCTAATGTTGTTTTTCCAGATGACTCTGGTCCGTAAACTTCAACAATTCTTCCCTTAGGCAATCCACCTATTCCTAATGCTAAATCTAAACTTAAAGATCCTGTAGATATTGACTCAATATCCATAGCTCTTTTTTCACCTAGCTTCATTACAGAGCCTTTTCCAAAATTATCTGTAATCTGAGCTATCGCAGCATCTAATGCTTTATTTTTCTCTTTGTTGTCTGCCTCTTGATCTTTAGTAGATTTAACTACTTTTAGGTTATTTTTAGTCATATTTTGCCTCTTTTATTAAATTTTTTAACACTCGAATCATAATATTAAATGTACACATTTTGTTCTCATTGGCAATATAATTATTTTATACCTCAAAAAGTTAAATAATTACTTAAGATTTAGATATTGGCTATTTAAAAGTCCTACTGCTTTCAGGAGATTATATTGGGCCATAAGGTAGTTTTTCTCAGAATTTGCCAAAGATATTTGAGCAGAAAGTAATAATGCATTTGATTGAATAACATCGAGAGTATTTCTTGATCCTCTCTCATACTCTGCTGCAATTCCCTCATAAGCTATTTGAGATGATTTAACCTGAATTTTTACTGAGCTTAGAAAACTTTCTGAAGATTGCAAACTTGACCAGGCACTAGCAACATTAGTTTCATTAGTTCTAACAGCATCATCTAATAATAATCTTTTTCGTGTGGTTAAATTTGAGTTTTTATTAATAGTCGATCTTTTTTTCCCGCCAGAATAAAAAGGCCAATTTAAAGTTGCTTTTAATGTATCTTTTTCCCTTTCATCAATGGTTGAAGTAAGGTCATCTGAGTAAGATCTCTCTAAAGATAAAGATGCTGTAGGTTTTAAGTCGGACTCAGAAATTGCTAAATCTTTTTCAGACTTTTCTAGATCAAGTTTTGCAATTAAAATATCTGGATTATTTTGTTTAGAAAGATTAATGGCTTCACTAAGACTACCTGGAATACCAACAATTGCGTTAGAATTTTTTTTCAATTGTTTTGGATCATTAATTTTTCCAATTATATTTTCATAGTTTAATTTACTGATTAATAAATCACTTTTTGACTTTGCAAATTGAGCTTGAGCACCTGCAAGAGAAGATTCTGATTGTGCTAAATCTGTATTTGTAATCTGACCTCTATCTCTTCTAATCTTATCATTTTCTACTTGTCTAATTAGAAGATTTAAATTCTGTTCGTTTATTTCTAGTGTTTCTCTAGTTAATATTAAATTTGTAAAAGCATTAATTGCACTATGAAGAATATCTTGCTCTTTCTTTACCAATTTAGCCTTTGCCAGGTCTAAAGCTGTAATATTTTTTTTAAGAGTTATATCTCTTCCAAAATCCAATATTGTTTGTTCTAATTTAATTGAAGTTGTAAGTGGATCAACGTCACTGATTGTTGCATCTCCTCCGCTTTGATTGGTTAGCTTATTGGTATCTTCAATACTTTTAGATCCACTTAATGTTAATGAGGGTTTATAATCAGCCTTTGAAATATTTACGTCTTCCTCTGAAGCTTTAATATTTTCTCTTTCAGCATTTAGTTGAATATTATTTTGGTAAGTTTGGTTTAATGCATCATATAAAGTAACCGAAAATGCGTTACTAAAATAAAATAATGATAAACTAATTAGTACTAATATTTTTTTCATTTGGTTTTATATACAGCAGATTTAATTTGATGGTTATCATTTAAATTCAAAATTATTGAGGCATATTTAGGCATATTCTTAAACATATTTTGAGTAATTCTCTGATAAGTTTGCATAAAATTAATTACATCCCCTTTACTCATTATTTTATGGCTACTTTTATTCTTAGTTTTGAGCCAAAGTTTTTTCTCCTGCTTTAATCGCCATTTTTGTAACAAGCTGAAGCTTTTAGCTTTTAAGTAAATCATACAATTAAGCTGTGAGTATAGCTTTTTATATTTTTTTTTTAATTGTTGATTTACGTGTTTTCTCCAAATTAAATTTTGATCATTAGTTTTCTCAAGAGAGTTAATTGGTTTTTTTAATATTTTATTTAACTCAGACCTGGCGCCAACACACCAACCTTCAAATATAATAATATCTGGTTGTTCATTAATATTATTCCAGTTTTTCTTAGGAAATCTATCATCTATTGCCTTATTAAAATTTGGTAATTTCAATTTTTTAAATTTTTTGTTTTTTACTTTTTTAAAAAAATCTAACATCATCTTAATATCATGGGTACCTGGCACTCCCCTCGTCATTAACATTGGGTGAATTTTTTTTGATAAATTTATTCTTTCTTTTCTTGTTTTATAAAAATCATCAATTGAAATTTTAAATACTTTTAGTTTAAAATATTTTTCTAATATAATTTTTATAATCGAGCTAATTGTGGTTTTGCCAGTTCCTTGTCCTCCTGCTAAACCTACAAAGTAAGGTTTTTTTTTGTTTGCTTTTTTTGCAATCCAAAAACATATTGGGATCAAAAAAGACTTTATCATCTTCTCTTTATTTTTAAATTTTTCAGTAGAAGTTTCTTGTGATGTAATAAATTTCACACAGTCATTTTTCACCTTATTAAAACAAAGACTTGCCGATTGCATAAAGATTATTTTTTTTGGTCTAAAGGATGATTTTGCCCATCATTAACTGGAACATTTTCTAATGCAAGTGTATCAATTTCATCTATACAGCCAACATTGAAACCTGTCATTGCTGGATTTATTCTTGGATTATGATGGGTATAAATTCCACAGTCGGAGCAAAAGTAATGTTTGGCAATCTTTGAATGAAATTGGTAAAGTTTTAATTTATCTTCACCTTTAATAATTTTGAAATCTTCGTTTTTTACCATCGACATAATTGCACCTTTTCTTTTACAAATAGAACAATTGCATTTTATTACTTTGGCTAAATCTCCATCTACATTAATCTCTGCCTCTACACTTCCACAATGACATTTTAGTATTTTCATATTTATTTACCCTTTGTTTATATCTACTCTAAACATTATTTCATTTCTTTTTAACATTGGCAGAGTAAATGGTGAGTTATAAGATGCCCTTATTGGTGGGCTAAGAATTACGATTTTATCTTTTTTAAGTTGATTTTCTAAAATATCTTTATTTTTTAAAAAATTGTTATCTGAAGATCGACCTGAATATTTAATCACTGCATAATATCCACCTTCTATAGTTAAAATCTTTATATCCGAATTGGATGGCTTGGGCGCATTATCTTTGTTGAATTTTGATGGCAAATAAAACTGCATTGTCATATTTCCGTTCTTAATTTCTTGGGTTACCGGAACAGTCATTTTAATCTCTTTTTTTTGCTTATTATTTCCTGAAATATAATTAAATAACTTTCTAAAACCATTACCCTGTGTTGTGTTAGTTTCTATCACCAAACGATCAAAATATTTTCTTATTTCATAGTTATTATTTTCATTTATTATCTCGTAGTTTGCTTCTTCGTATGCCATGGTTTGAGAACTTAAGGTTAATATTGAAATTAAAATTAGTAAAATTTTTTTCATTTTTAATTATTTAAACTATCTCTGGTTGAAGTTATCCACAACCATACAAAATGTAGTTTGGATGTTCACCTTTTGATTCACTTTTGATTCAGTTACAGACTCAAAATACAACCTCTTGAGTGTATTGTATAAATGCGCTATAAATTAGAACAAAACAGGAACATGAAACTAACAATCCCTTATTATCTACATAAAGCAGGCGCTGGTTTTCCTTCCCCTGCTACTGATTATATCGAAGAAGATATTGATCTGAACATGCATTTAATAAGAAATGTTCCAGCCACTTTCATCATCAGAGTTCAGGGTAAGTCCATGATCGATGTTGGAATTAATGATGGAGATTTATTGGTAGTTGATAAGAGTTTAAAACCAAAAAATTTTTCAACAGTGATTGCAAATGTTCATGATGAGTTAGTGGTAAAAACTTTGGTTCAAGAGCGAGATAAAAAATTTTTAACTTCTGGATCTAAAGAATTTGCTGACAGAATTTTAATTAATGAAGAACAGGATATTTTTATTTGGGGGGTTGTAACTTATGTCATCCATTCTACGTACTAAAAAGATAGCATTAGTTGATTGTAATTCTTTTTACGTTTCTTGTGAAAGATTATTTAATCCTAAAATAAGAAGAAAACCAGTTGTTGTTTTATCTAATAATGACGGTTGTATCATTTCACGATCTAATGAAGCAAAAGCTTTAGGAATTAAAATGGGTGAGCCCTACTTTAAAGGAAAAGATATTATCATTAAAAATAAAGTTGAGGTTTTCTCCTCAAACTATTCTTTGTATGGTGATTTATCTAGAAGAGTGATGCGAACTCTTAAAAGATTTAATTCAGAAATAGAAGTCTATTCAATTGATGAAGCATTTTTAGATTTATCAAATTTTCCTGATGAAGATGTAGAAAAAATTGGCAAAGAAATTAGAGAAACTGTTTTACAGTGGACAGGTATTCCAACTAGTATCGGAATTGCCAAAACAAAAACTTTAAGTAAAGTTGCAAATCATATTGCAAAGAAAAAACAATCAGGAGTTACTAGTTTAATTGGTATAGAAAACTTAGATCCTATTTTAGAAAAAGTTGAAATTAATGATGTGTGGGGTGTTGGCAGGCAACTAACTAAGTTTTATCAGAAGCATGGAATTTATAATGCTAAACAATTAAAAAACAAATCTAACACTTGGATCAAAAAATCTTCAAATGTTCTAAGCTCAAGAACAGCAATGGAGCTTAGAGGAATTCCTTGTATAGGCTTAGAGACAACTACCACTAAAAGAAAAAGTTGTGTTGTATCTAGATCATTTGGAAAAAGAATTGAAATGTTCCAAGAGTTAAAAGAAGCAGTTGCAAACTATTGTTTAAATGCCTCTGAAAAAATTAGATCAGAGTCTTTGGTTGCAAAAGCAATTACAGTTTTTGTTAGAACCAGTCCTTTCCAAAGAAACTTTGGCTATTATTCAAATGCAAAAACAGTTGATTTTCCAATTGCAACAAATAATAGTATTGAAATAGTTAAAACAGCAGTTTCAATTTTGGAAAGTATTTTTAAAAATGGATATCGTTATCAAAAAGCAGGGGTGATGCTAACAGGATTATCTAATGCAAGTGATAAAACAAATTTATTTACCTCTGCAAAAGATGAGAAAATAAACAGTTTAATGAGATCAATTGATAATACTAATCATCGATACGGAAGATCTACTTTAAGTGTTGCAAGCGCTGGAGTTCATAAAAAATGGAATATGAGAAGGCAGTATTCCTCTAAAATTGATACAGCTGACTTTTATTGTCTGCCAACGATTAGAGCTTGATTTATTTAACTTTTTGAATAAAAAAACACTATGCAAAACCAAGAAATAGTAAAAATAATAGAAAACCTAGGAGGCCGAAGAGGTTATGAGGAGAAAAGAGCATCAAAATTAGGTTTTACATGTCTCTATGATTACTTTGAATATAAAATATCAAAGAAACAGAAAGCTATTGAAAACGAGCAAAAAGAATTAGAAGCTGCAAAAGCTGAAGATCAACCAAAGGCTGCTAAAAAAAGCTGTAGTTGTTGCTAAAATTCCAAAGTTTTTGAAGATCCATCTTTATAAGTAAATTCTACTTTCTTTTTTGAAATACTTTTTATTGACTCAAATCCATCATATTCAGCAATAAAGTCATTTAATTTTTTTCTACCCTTTTTGCTCATTTTTGGTCCTGGGGCATTCACACCTACATCTATAATTAATTCAGCTCCATTTAAAAATGCATTTACATAAGCTCTTACTGGAGATCCACAAGTCATTGCTTCTGTAAGCCAAATCGGTTTATTTACATCTACACTTTTTAATAAAGCTGAAAATTCATCTACCCAAAGTTCTTTGTCACACTGCCCTTCTGGACCACTAATATGGTGAATATTTGCTATATCAAAATGATTTTTAATTTCTGGTAAAACTGATTTCCAGTACTTTCTATTTTCAGGAAACATTCCTGCAGCTCCAGCCATAACAATTACTGCGTCCGGTTGTTTTTCTTTAATAACTTTGGAAGAAAAATTAAAGATTTCAATAAAGTCTTCCTTACTTCCTTTAAAAAACATACTAAATTCAGGTTCATTCATAATGTCCCAATATTTTATAGGTTTAGTAAGTCCAGGCATATCATTTGAGCCATCTCCATCATAACGATCAATTAACTTTAAAAGGAAAGTTTTATAATCATCCATTGAGCAAGGTTTGCTTAAATACTTAGTAAATTTTTTTCCAAAAGGACTTCTTGCTTTTTTTCTTTTACAAGATTTTTGTTCCCAATTTGCGTGAGGCCAAATAGTAGCTAAAATTATTTGGTTATGTTGCTGTGCATAAAAAACATATTTGTCTGTATCTTCCCAATTAAAATTTCCTTTTTCTTTTTCTATATGGTTCCAGATAAAAGGACCTGGATGAGGTCTAACCCATTGCCCTTCTTTACCATGCATTTTCTCATCACGTATTTCAGTAAGTTCACCAAACCTTGATTCTGAAAATGATGAATTAGAAAATAAAATTAAAAAAATAATAAAGAAAAATAATTTTTTCATTATTTTATTAGACCTTAATTAGTTCCCTGGACCTCCTGGATCTCCTGGACCACCTGGGCCACCTGGGCCACCTGGGCCACCTGGATCTCCTGGGCCACCTGGGCCACCTGGACCTCCTGGATCTCCTGGGCCTCCTGGTCCCATATCCCCTATTCCACCTGGGCCTCCTGGACCTCCTAAATCACCTATTCCACCTGGCATTCCACCCATATCTCCCGGACCTCCTGGACCTCCTGGCATACCACCCATATCACCCATCGGACCCATATCTCCTGGACCACCAGGACCACCTGCCATAGCTCCTGCCATAGCTCCACCCATTGTTCCTGACATTCCATCTTGCATAGCACCACCCATGGCTTTACCCATGTCACCTTCGCCCATGCCTTCCATTCCCATTGCTGCACCCATTGCATGAGAACCCATAGCTGAAGCTGCTGCACCTTGAGCAGCCATAGCAGATCCCATTGCAGCACCTGCTAGTCCTCCTTCTCCATCAGCTGCCATTGCAGCACCTGCTACATTTCCAATTGCTGCTCCTGGATCCACTCCAGTTCCCATCGCAGCAGAAACTTGTCCTAAATTCATTCCACCTTTCATTCCACCATCAATTCCCTCTGGCGCTCCTCCCATTATATCTCCTAATTTTGTACCCTCTGGACCTCCAGCTAATCCCATGCTTGCCGCCATTTCAGGATTCATTTGTGCATCTAAATTCATTTCTCCCATTCCAACCATTCCACCACTCATAGCTGCTAATCCCATGTCACCACCTTCCATTCCCATGGCACCACTTAAACCTTTCATACCTTCAGCCCCCATAGCTGCCATAGTACCTTGGTTAACTAAACCTACTTCCATCATATCTCCCATAGAAGCAGCTGACATATTTCCAGCCTTTGCCATATCTGCAACACCTTGTATAGCCTTACTACCTAGTCCAGCAACATTTGTTGACATTATTGTTGTTACATCCATTCCAGCTATACCTGCTGCACCCATGCTTGCAACCATTCCTGGAGTTAATCCTGTTTGCATAGCCATATCAGTCATTCCTAAATTATCTATTTCTCCAGTTTCCATTCCAGTCATGTTTGCCATTGCTGCACCCATGTCAGCTTTAGACATATTATCAATAACTCCACCCACCATGCCTCCAGCTGGATTATTTGGATCTAAAGCTCCAACACCTAAAGCTGTCATTCCCTCAGGTGGTGCCATTGCCCCTGGCAAACCTCCAGCTAAAGACGGTTTAGCCATTACCATGGCACCCATCATCATACCTGTTTCACTGATGTTTTCTGGCATTTCTAAAGCCTCTGGAGCAGCCATATTGTTTGCAAATGAATTTTCCATCGCCATTCCTTTTTGAATTGCAGTTTGTTCTTTAGGTGCTTTCCCAGATATTGCCTGACTTATCATTCCAACCGTTCCTGACATTGCTGAAACTATTCCAGCTTCTGGATTTACAAAAGCTGTTTGAAGTGATTGAGCCATTTGTTCCATTCCAACATCAGCCATAACTTTTCCAATTTCTTTCATTCCTTCAATACCACCCATACCTTTGGCCATATCAGTCATTCCTTGCATTCCAATATTAGCTTCCATACTTTTCATCATTTCATCACCCATACCTTTGGCACTCATTGTTGCTACGATTGCACCAGTCATAGTTTGACCCATTTGACCCATTGCTTCTGGATTAGCAGCAAGTGTTTCAAGTGCAGCAGTTGCTGCACCAACTGGAAGAGCGTTAAGAGCTCCAGCCATCATCGCAGGATTCATTCCCATCTCTGCAACATTCATAGAAGCAAAATCTCCTGGATTAAAAGTTTCCATATCAAAGTTAGCCGAACCAGTTATAGACTCCATATCTACCATACCTGCAGTGGCTAAACCCTCCATTGCTGTACCCATCCCAATACCTTGAGTGTCCAAAGATCCCATCATTCCTTTTGCATCAAATCCTGCAGCGTCTAAAGCATTCATTTGACCAGCCATTTTTTGTAATGACACAACTTTTCCAGCTCCCATATGACCAGCTATACTTGATAAAGCAGCCATCTCCTCTGGGGAAAAATCTTGTGCAAAATCAATTCCTGTCATATCAAGCGCTGTTGGATCAGGAATAGCTCCTAAAGCCATGTCTGTGACACCTTCGACTAAAGACATTGCTTGGACTGCAGAAGTAATATCTCCTTTGGATAAACTATCTGTAGCAAACTCCATTGCACTTTCAGCTTGAGCTATTGATACGTCTAGAGCTTTACCTATATCACTTTTGGCTTCTCCTAAGGCTTCTGTTGCGCCAGATATATTTTCCACCACTTGATTTGCATCTGATGCTAATTGATCAGCAGCTGCTTGGGCTGAACTTCCCGCTGCTTCTGAAATATTAGACATTGATGCTATATCATTTGCTTTAGCGGCTAAGTTAAAAAATAAAAAAAATATAATTAAAATTTTGATTTTATTTTTTAAATACATCAATTACCTTCTTTTATTTTTTCTTGAGCTTTTATAGTAGCTGCTCTCTGAGCATTAACTTTAGCAGTTGCAATTTGTTTTTTAAGATTTGATAAAACTGCAGCTCTTTCTGCAATTTCTGGAGTTAGTTCTTTCTCTTTTTTTTTCTTTTTCTTTTTATTTTTTTTGTATGCTACAAAAAGCATCTTACCAGTAGCCCAAAACTTCAAAACTGCTTCTGATGATTTTGCTTTTGGAGAAATATTCAAACTCATTCTCATAGCTTCTCTTCCCTTTTTTAAACCTTCTAATGTTTCTACCTTGGCATTTTTATCACTAAGCATTTCATTATATAGAGCCTCAAAGTAGGCCATATCCCTAATCATATGGTGCTGATATTTATTTAGCTCTCCTTTACCTTTTACAAATCTTGCATAAACTTTTGATCCAGCTTTTCTCTGTTTTTTTTTACTTGTCGAGTCTGTTTTAGAAAACATCCCTTCTGGATAATTTATTTTTTCGTAAACAAATGCTGCTGGTCTTTCATTTTCAGGCCAATCTTTTAATTTCTCGTACTTTTCGCAATAGATGCAATCTTTTTCTTTTTTGTCTTTTGCTAATGAATTTGATGATGAAAAAATTAAAATATTGAGAACTAAAATTAAAGAAGCTATCTCAAAATATTTTTTAAAATTTGGGCCTGGCTAAACCTTTGCTATAATGTCGCATCACAATTTAGAATACTTCGAATTTATAAAAATAAAAAGTATTAAAATTTAGGATAAATAATGAATTTTAATATTTTATTCAATCAAGAATTGTAAATATAAAAATTTTTTAAAAATCAGCAAAAGAATTATTTACTGAAATAATAAAAATTAAGATAGGTAGTAAAATTGCTTTTGTAAAAAATTATTTAATTTTTTCTATGTCATTTATATTTGATAAAGAATTATTTAATTCTTCAATATTTTCTCTTAAAGCTAAACTAGAAATTGAATAAATCATAATTAGCAATAACACTAAGGGTAATGAAGTGATGATTGAAGCATTACTTTTAATCAATAATATATAAAAAACAATAAACAAAGCTGAACGAATTAAGACTGTTTTTCTATAAACACCAATAATTGAAAGGGAATGTTTTAATAAATTAAAAAAACTCATTTGAGATGGGCCAAAATACCTAGTTCCTCTAATCGATGGTAGAGATACTAAATCTTTTTCTACTTTTCTTAATGATCCAGAGAAACTACTCCAAGTAGATTTTTCTTTTAACATTTTTTCAATTGTTAATTTTGATAGACAGGTAAAGTTTCCAAATTTAATTGATTGACCTGTGAAAGCTAAAGTTAAAAATTTGTGAAATTTGTAACATATTTGAAAAAATAACCCCTCAGATCTTTTAACTCTTTCTCCTATAATTGATTGCTCACCTACTTGCTCAGAAAGTTTAATGAAGTTTCTGATTTCTTCAGGTCTATCTTCTCCATCCCCATCCATTGGAATTACATAATCAAATTCTTTTTTTTCATAAATATATTTTAATCCAGAAGCTATGCACCGTGCATGTCCCCTATTTTGTTTCATGTTTATGATTTCAAAAGAATGAATATTTTCTAGATTTGGGTAATTATCTAAAATTTGTTGTGATGACGCATCATTTATTACTAAAATTGATACTTCTGCGTTTACACTATTTAGCTCTCCATTAATATTTTCAATTAATTTTGTTAAAGACTCCCTATCGTTATAAATAGGAATTAAAATTGTATATTTTTTCATAAACTATCTTGAACCTACACAGACACTATCAAGACACATATAATCTTTCAATTTATCTAGTTTAGATCTTTCTACAAAACCTTCCCAAACTGGTCTTGATTTTAGATAATAAGATAAATTACCAGCATTCCATTCATTACCTAAAACAACAGTAATTTTTGAATCAAATTGTTGATCCCATGCATATTGTGTTTTGATGGCAATTTCCTTTCCAGGATAATCTGTTCTTTTATCGTCCTTTGAAATTGATACGTAAGCATAAAGTACAGGTGATAAGAAGAAAAAGAACACAAATCCAATCACAAATGGTTTTAATTTTTTGATATTGATTTGAGTTTTAAGAATGTAAACAAATAATGTGCCAAAAAATAAATAAAATGGTGTCATCCACATAGTTCTAATTTTTGATCCGGTTATGAATGAAGTTAAAAACATTAATAAAATTGGTAAAAGATTGATAGATAATAAAAAAAGTAATTTTTTATCTTTAAAATTTATTTTAAATTTTAATTTTTGAACTAATAACCAAGTTAAAATTAAAAATGGAATTAATATCCCAATTTGCTTCCCTACAAAAATTAAAGGAAATTGAATATGGTTTATTAAGCTTGATTGTTCCAAGCCTGTTCTACCAAGACCATAAGTAATTGTAATAAACTCATTGTTGGTAAGCCAAATAAAGTGGGGAACCAAAGCAACTAAAAATACTTCAGCAGTTATCAAATAATTAAAATCAAATTTTCGGTCTTTCTTGATGAAGATTAGATAAATAAACAAAAGATCAATAGACACTAAAAGATAAAGAAATAAGTATTTGGATAAAAAACCAAACGCTGCAAACAGACCTACTAAAAAACAGTCAGAAAATTTAATGTTTTTTCTACTAAATATTCTCCATGAATAATAAGCAGTGAGCGACCAGAAAGGTAGTTGGCAAACATTTACGTTAAATTCTGGTGAAGTAAAATTATAAAAATAAATAGTTTCAATTAATAAAACTGAAATTAAACCTAATAAGTTGTTATTTAAGATTTCTTTAGAGAGTTTAAAAACATAATAGAACGAGAAAACTACAAAAATTTGACTAAGAAAATAATAAGCCCAATCTTGTGAACCAAAAATTTGATAAAATACTTCTGGAAAAAAAGCACTCATGGGTGGGTGTTTATTAAATCCCCAATCTAAATTACTCCCCCAAGCTAAAGCTTCAATAGTGTCCAAAGGTAAGTTATGATTAGTAAGCGATGGAATCGAGGTCCAGAATATTAGATGAGCTAAAACAAAAATATAAAAAATATTATTTATATTCTTACTATTAATGCTCATTTATAAATATTTATATCAAATCAGGTTGCTTGACACCCCTAATTTGCTGAATATACTCCGGAGCTCAAAATTTACCTATGCCAAAGTCTACTAAAGTAAAGAAAAAAGTCATCAAGCCAAAAACAAAGGCTAAGAGTAAACCAAAATCTAAAATTGTGAGCAAACCAAAAATAGCTGTAGCCAAAAGTCCTATCAAAATTTCAAAAACTTATGTACCAAAAGATAACGAAAAATATATGTGTGAAAAACATAAAGTTTTTTTCAGAATTAAACTTAATGAATGGAAAAAAGAATTGGTTAAGGCAAATAATGAAGCGCTTTACAATGGAAGCATGGATGATAATAGTATTTCAGCTGACATTGTTGATCAAGCAAGTTCCTATACTGATAAAAATGTAGAAATGAAAGCTATCAATAGACAAATAAAACTAATTTCTGAAATTGATAAAGCTTTAATGAGAATTAGAGATGAAACATATGGATATTGTTTAGATACAGCTGAGCCAATAGGATTAAAAAGATTAATGGCAAGACCAGTTGCGAAATATACTATTGCAGCTCAAGAGAAGCATGAAAAAGATGAGAAAGTTCACGCTGATGACTAGAAAGAATAAAAGAAAATCTGCATATCAAAATTCTATTTCTTTCTTGTTTGCAAAAAAATATATTTATTTTTATTATCCTTTTATTTGGGCAATCTTAATACTTTACTTATTTCTTAAATGAACAAAAAAGTAATTTTAATAATCATTATAGTTATAGCAATTGAATTATCTGGGATGGGAATTTTTAGTTCTTTGTATAGATTGGTAAGCTAAATTTAAGGCTTAGGTATAACTGCAGCTTTATCCATAAAAGCATAACCTTTAATAACTGCATCACGATCTGCAATTTCTGAATACCATCTTGATAAATTTTGATAATTTTTAAGACCAATGTCGTGCCATTCGTGTCTAGCTAACCAAGGCCAGGTGGCAATATCTGCAATTGTATAATTTTCACCCGCTAAATATTTATTTTTTGATAAGTGATCTTCTAAAACCTCATAAATACTTTTGGTTATTTCAAAATATCTTTTTTCACCAGCTTCACTTAAGCCTTTATTAAATTTATAAAAATAGTGGTATTGTCCTATCATTGGTCCAATCAATCCCATTTGTGCCATTAACCATTGATCAATATTTAATTTATTCTCTTCGTCATAAAACTTCCCACTTCTTTCTGATAAATAAATGAGGATTGCGCCAGATTCAAAAATGGCTTGGTTATTATTTGAATGGTCAATAATTGTAGGTATTTTTGCAAAAGGGCTAATCTTTTTAAATTCAGGTTTAAATTGGTCACCCTTAGCTAAATCTAATTTTGTAACTTTGTATTCAAAACCTATTTCCTCCAACATTATACTTATTTTTTTTCCATTAGGTGTGTCGGACGAAAACAATTCAATCATTTTTAATACCAAGTCTTTCTTGAGCAGCTTTTGAGGTAGTTGTAAACTCAAATCTTAATTTTTCATCTGGTTTTGCATATTTAAAGCAACCTCTTGCAGCCAACGCACCCTCATGAAAACCAGAAAGAATTAATTTTAATTTACCTGGATAAGAACAAATATCACCAATTGCAAATATACCATTTATATTGGTCTCAAAATTTTCTGTATTAACCTCAACTTTTTTTTTATCAATATTTAGACCCCAATCTAAAATTGGACCAAGTTGCATTATCAAACCAAAGAAACCAAGTATGTAATCAGATTTAATTTCCTTTACTTCACCTTCATCGTGTTTAATTTTAACTGAATCAATTTTATTTTCTCCTAAGACAGATTCCATTTGATATTTGGTATATAAATTTATTTTACCTTGTTCATTTAATTCTTTTACTTTTTGAACACTCGCCTCCATACCGCTAAACCCGTCTCTTCGATGTATTAGATTTACTTTAGATGTATTAGACAGTTCTATAGCCCAATCTAATGCTGAGTCTCCTCCTCCAAAAATTGAAATTGTTTTATCTTTAAAAATTGTTTTGTCTTTGACTGAGTAAAGTAAAGAGTTTCCCTCAAATTTTTCACATTCTTTTACTGGAAATTTTCTTGGCTCAAAAGATCCTACCCCTCCTGCAATAACAATACTTGCAACATCAAATTCTTTATTTCCATTAGTTTTTATATGCCAACGATTTCCAACTTTTTTAAGTTCTTCCACTCTTTGGTTTAAATGAAAATTAAAATTAAATGGTTTTATTTGTTTTAAAAGATTATTTGTTAATTCTTCACCGGTGCACTCAGGAATTGCTGGAATATCATAAATTGGTTTATCTGGATAAAGCTCGATACATTGCCCGCCAGCCTTATCTAAATTGTCAACTATCTCACAAGTTAGCCCAATTATTCCAAGTTGATGTGCACAAAATAAACCTGTTGGACCTGCTCCAATAATTAGTACGTCTGTTTTAATCATTTATCCTTGCTTTGATGGAATATTAACCACCAGCCCATCAAGTACGTCTGAGACAATTAGTTGGCAGCTTAATCGACTATTTTTTTTGGGTTCAAATGCCATATCTAACATATCTTCCTCACCATCTTCTTTTTTTGGAAGCTTATCTAGCCACTCTTCGTTAACATATACGTGGCAAGTAGCACATGACATCCCACCACCACAATCAGCATCAATACCAGGAATGTCATTTTGGATTGCACCCTCCATCACAGTCAACCCATTTTGAACATCAATTGTATGGGTTTTATCATCGTGCGTATTGTATGTAATTTTTGGCATGATTTATATATAGGCTCTTCTTTAGATAGAGCAAGTGAGTAAAGTTAGACTAAGACTATTTTCAGACATTTTGTAACTGTGGGATGTCTTTTTTCAAAAAATAATCTTCATCTTTTGATTGTTTCATTATTGTTGGAATTATTTCTTTATAAGCGTCGATTAATCCCTCATTTGTTCTTGGAAGTTGATCTTTTATATGATGATGTAATTTATCAAGATTATATGATGGTACTGTTGGAAACATATGGTGAGTTAAATGATATTCCATTTTCCAATACAAAAAGCTTAATATTGGATTTAAATACATTTCTCTTGTAGTTAGTCTATGGTCTTTGATATTTCTTGCTAGGCCTGCATGTTGAGTGAATGAAACAAATTTGTGTAAAGTTCTTCCATAATATTTTGGTAACAAAAAAAATAGTACTGGCAACCATGATGCAGATAATATGGACCAAAGAATAATTGCCAACCAAATAGCAACATAAACTCTTGAGTAAAATATTGCCTTAGCTTGCTTATTTTCTGGTATACCATTTTGCATTACTTTTGTTTTTATTCCTAATGCATGCAGAATAATTTCATATGCAACACTTCTTTTAAAAAAAACTATCTCCATAAATGGAATTAAATTTATAAGTAAATTTTTTGGTGTTTCTTTTAAGTTATTTCCATATTCAATTTCATAATCAAATGGATTTTCTGTTGAATAGGTATTTCCATGATGAATGAAGTGGGTATATCTCCATCTTGTTGGTTCAAAATTAGCAAGATAGGATGATATATAATAAAAAAATTCATTTAAAAATTTTGATTTGAATGCAGTTTTATGTCCTGTTTCGTGCCATAAAGGATTAGCAAAACAATATATATTTCCATAAATCAAAAACCAAAAAGCCGACCACCAAGTACCCCAAGTTTGATATGCTAAGAGTCCTGATATAATCAAAAGGCCAAAAAAAACTGAAACGTGTTGTAAGCCTTTTAGATCAGATTTTGTTGAAAGTTCTTTAAGAACTTTAATATCTATTTGGCATTTGTGCCATTTATCTAATTTAACTTCCATTTTAAGTTTATGTATAGTTATTATACATATTTTTAATACAGGTAAAAAAAAGGGCAAGTATAAAAATATACCTGCCCTTAATTTAAATTATTAAGTAAAACTACTTAGCTCTTTTTCCGCTAACACTAGTTGCAGCAGCCCAGATTACTAGACCAAATGCAATTTTGTTAATAAAGTCTGCTAAGTTGTAAACAACGTTAAGTGAGTCAGCATCTACTCCACCTGTTAGGTAACCAAATATGTAACCTAATGGGTAAATAGCCCAACCTACAGTAACAATCATTCTCATTGCACCAAAAGCAGTTACAAGAGCCTTGCTTCCACTTTTTGCTGCAGCTTTTCCAGCTTCACCTGAGAATACTTCATAAAGAATGTATATCCAACCTGCCATTCCGACTATAAAGCCAAGAGTAGCGTTGATGTATCCAGCTTCACCTAAGTATCCACCGATTAACATTACTAATGAACCAAGTAGCAATCTCCAGAACATTCCAGAATTTGCTTTACCGATAGCTGCTAGAATTAAATAAAATTCTACCATCTGTAATGGCACAGTAATTAACCAGTCAATATATCTGTAAACAGTTGGTGAGTCTCCAGTAGCAACCCATACTTCTCTCATGTACATGTAGTGTATGAATGCAATACCAGTTACTAGTCCAGCAACAATAACTGAAGTTCTCCAGCCTGCTGCTACGTTACCAACTTCTAAGAAAAAGAAAGCAGTCGCTGCTAACATTCCCATAGAGATGATCCAAAATGAAATTCCTACGAAATCATCCTGATTCAACATGGTTGCGTCTGCTGCAATAGCTATACCTGAAAATCCAATCAGGGCCATAGCTGCCAAAGCAAACAATTTTAGTTTATTCATAAAAAACTCCCTCTCTAGTTAGTTTTTATTTTTTAGTTTATATAAACTAGACTTAGGTCTCCCTAAGCCAAAGTTCACGTTAAATAGCAAATAAAAATAGATTAATGAAGAGCAAATTGTCACTAATTAACATTGATTTTACTTAATTTTTAAAATTAAATACAATTTATAAGTTAAAAACCAAATAAATTACTAAAATCGAATCAAATAAATATGTCGGATAAATTCAACAACATTTACGATCATTCAATAAAAAATCCTGAAAAATTTTGGCAAGAGGCAGCTGAAGACATCTTTTGGTTTAAAAAACCAAGAAAAATTTTAAATAAATCAAATCCTCCCTTCTATAAATGGTATGAAGATGGAGTAACTAACACTTGTTACAATGCTTTAGACATTCATATTGATCAAGGTCGAGGTAAAAATACAGCCCTTATTTACGATAGTCCAATCACAGGTAATAAAAGTAAATTTACCTATGAGGAACTTAGATCTAAAGTTGCAAAATTTGCAGGAGCATTAAAAGCTCAAGGAGTTAATAAGGGTGATCGAGTAATTATTTACATGCCAATGATCCCTGAGGCAGTAATTGCAATGCTTGGGTGTGCAAGAATTGGTGCAATCCATTCTGTAGTCTTTGGTGGATTTGCATCTACTGAACTTGCAAGCAGAATTGATGATAGTAAAGCAAAACTATTAGTGACTGCTTCATGTGGTTTTGAACCTGGAAGAACAGTTGAGTATAAACCTTTAGTTGATGAAGCAATCAAAATAGCAAATCATAAAATAGAGAAGATGATTTTATTCCAAAGACCAGGTCACGAGGTAAAATTAAATGCTCCTCTTGAAATTAGCTGGGATGAAGTTGTATCTAATGCAGAACCAGCTGATTGTGTTGAGATGAACTCCAATGAGTTTGCATATATTTTATATACCTCTGGCACAACTGGAACTCCAAAAGGAATAGTTCGAGATATCGGAGGTCACATTGTTGCTCTCAAATGGACCATGAAAAATATTTATAATATTGATACCAATGATATCTGGTGGTCAGCAAGTGATATTGGCTGGATTGTTGGTCACTCATATATTGTTTATGCTCCTCTTTTTAAAGGATGCACAACAGTTTTATTTGAGGGTAAGCCTGTTGGAACTCCAGACGCTGGGGCTTTCTGGAAAATTATTTCAGACTATAAAGTTAAATCGTTGTTTACTGCGCCAACTGCATTTAGAGCGATCAAAAAAGAGGATCCTGAGGGTAAGTTTTTTTCAAAGTATGATCTAAGTAGCTTTGAAAGCTTATTTCTTGCTGGTGAGAGAGCTGATCCAGATACAATCAAATGGGCTGAAAATTTACTTAAAGTTCCAGTGATTGATCATTGGTGGCAAACTGAAACGAGTTGGGCAATTAGTTCAAATTGCACAGGAATAGAAATGATGGAGACTAAATATGGTTCAGCTTGCAAAGCAGTACCAGGCTATGATGTAAAAATCATCAAACCAGATCAAACTTTAGCAAAACCAAATGAAATGGGTGACATTGTAGTGAAACTCCCTTTGCCTCCTGGAACATTCCCTACCCTATGGAATGCTGACAAAAGATATAAAGAAAATTATATGACAAATTATGATGGCTACTATCAAACCTATGATGCAGGACACATTGATGATGATGGTTACATTTGGATTATGTCTAGAACAGATGACATTATAAATGTTGCAGGTCACAGATTGTCTACTGGAGCAATAGAAGAAGTTTTATCTGAGCATCAGTCAGTTGCTGAGTGTGCTGTGTTAGGGATTGCTGATAAATTAAAAGGTCAATTACCAATTGGCTTAGTCGTTCTTAAATCTGGAGTAGATAAAGATAATGAAACAATTTCTAAAGAATGTATTCAAATGGTTAGAGCTAAAATTGGTCCTGTTGCTGCATTTAAAGTAGCAATTGTTATTAAGAGACTTCCAAAAACTAGATCAGGAAAAATCCTAAGAGCAACGATTAGAAAAATTGCTGATAAAGTTGAGTACAAAGTTCCTCCAACAATCGATGATCCAGCAATATTAAGTGAAATTAAAGAAGACTTAATCAAACATAAAATTCTAGATGGTTAAGACATATATTTTTTTAGTTGGTGCAATATTTTTTGAGGTGGCTGGAACTATGCTGTTACCAGTCTCACAAAACTTTACAAAGCTTATTCCAACTGTTGCTCTTTCAATATTTTATCTTTGCGCTTTTTATCTTTTAACTTTTGTAGTTAACAAGCTCCCAATTGCAATTGTTTACGCTACATGGAGTGGTCTTGGAATCTTTACAATAGCGATATTAGGCTACATCTTTTTCAAACAAACTTTAGCTTGGCAAGCTATAGTTGGATTATTTTTAATTGTAGTTGGTGTAATTCTTGTAAATAGTTTTACAGTTAAGCTTAACTAAACTTTAAAGGAGTTCCTTCAGGATCTCCCAATATTTTACCATCTTGCATTTTAATTTTTCCAGCAATAATTGTATGGGTAGGTATGCCTTTAAATTTATAACCATTAAAAGGTGACCATGCACATTTACTTTCAATATTTTCGTTTTTAATTTCTATCGTTTTATTCATGTCAATTATTGTAAAATCAGCATCGTATCCTTCTTTAATAAATCCTTTGTTGTGAATACCAAAAATTTTAACAGGATTTTCACAAACAAGATTAATTAATTGAGATAATGATAATTTTCCATTGTTCACATGATTTAACATCACCGGCATTAAAGTTTGAACACCAGGCATTCCAGATGGAGAATTGGGGTACTCTTTGTCTTTATTTACTTTCAAATGAGGAGCGTGATCAGACCCAATTGTATCATTAAAATTGTGTCTCACCCCATACCATAACCTGTCGTAATGAGATTTGTCTCTAATAGGCGGATTCATTTGTGCGTAAGTTCCTAGTTTGTCGTAACAATCTGGCGCATAAATAGTTAAATGTTGAGGGGTAATCTCAAAGGTAATGTTTCCTTTGTGTTGAGATAAAAAGTCAATTTCCTCTTTTGTAGTTATATGGAGAACATGAGCTTTTTTATTATATTTTTCAGCAATTCTTACAATTCTTCTGGTGGATGAGATTGCACACTCTGCACTTCTCCAAACAGGATGAGTATGAACATCTCCTTGCTTAATTAGTTTTTTATTTACTTTTAGTATGGCTTCATCTTCGGAGTGAACTGCAACAACTTTTGAAGCATTTTGAAAAACTTTATCGATATCATCCTCTTCAGCAACTAATAAATTTCCAGTTGAAGATCCTGCAAAAAGTTTAATCCCACAACAACCCTCTAAATCTTTTAAACTCGCTAAATCGTCTGCGTTATCAGCTGTTGCACCAAAGTAAAATGCATAGTTACAATACATTCTGTTTTTAGCGAGATCTAACTTTCTTTGGAACTCTTTCTTATTAGAAGTTGGTGGGTTCGTGTTAGGCATTTCAAAAACACTGGTAATACCGCCTGCAATAGCTGCTCTACTTCCTGAATGAAGATCTTCAGTATCTGTTGATCCAGGTTCTCTAAAATGAGTTTGAGTATCTATGCATCCTGGTAAAACTGTATGGTTGCTTACATCAATTATTTCTTTAGCTTCTTCAGTAATTTGACCAATCTTATGTATTTTTTTGTCTTTTATACCAACATCTATATCCTTTAATTCACCCTCAATGTAACATTTGCCATTTTTAATTATAAGATCTAACATTTTAAGAAAATGTTATTATATTACATCTTATAATTAATCAAATATGAATATCAAAAACGTTTACATTTTAGAAGACAGGGCCATTCTTTATATAAATGGAGATGATGCTATTAGTTTTCTTCAAAATTTAATTAGTAATGACATTGGTAAGGTTAGTGAAACCTACAGTTGCTTTGCATCATTGTTATCTCCTCAAGGTAAATTTTTATATGAATTTATAATAATCAAACATAAATCTGGTTATCTGATTGACTGCGAAAAATTACAAGCAGATGGATTATATAAACAATTAAATATTTATAAATTAAGATCAAAAGTTGAAATACTCAATCTAAGCAATGAATTTGTTGTAGCTGCGTTTAGCCATGAAAAATTTCTGACTTTTGAAAAAATAAAAGATATTCCTGGTTTTACTTTAAAATATAGAGAGGATCCTATTTTTTTAGATCCAAGAAATAAAAAATTGGGAGCAAGACTAATTATTAATTTAGAAAAACTTTACTTATCATTAAAAAAATTAGACTTACATGTCTCTAATCTTAAAGAATACTATTCATTTAGCCATACGCTTGGAATCGTTCCAAAAGATTTAAATAAATTACAAAATAAGATATTTGGTATTGAGTGTAATTATGAAGAATTAAATGGAATTGATTTTAAAAAAGGTTGTTATGTTGGCCAAGAAAATACTGCTAGAATTAAATTGAAAAATAAACTCTCTAAAAGATTGTTACCAATAAATATAGTTAAAGGTGAATTGAATGAAGGTGAAAATATTTACTATGACGATAATGAAATTGGTAAAGTATTGATAGATAAAGAATATCCTTTTGCACTTATAAAATTTCTAAATATAAGTTTCGATGGATCAATTACTTTAAAAACTAAAAATGCATTAATAAATGTAACAAAACCTAATTGGATAAATAACTAAAAATTTTTTAATTTATTGACCAGACTCAGTATCTCCGGCACAACTTCCTGTGCAATCTGCTTCTGACTTAGCTTTCTGGTCAGCACGGTCTTGTTCTGTATAGGAAGCAGCTTCCTCTGCCGCTCCCATTCCTTCTCCTAAACCTCCTGACTGTATTTCAGCTGCCATTTCTTTCATTGCTGCATTGTGCGCTTCAGCATCAAAAAAATCACTTCTCATAGTTTCCAATGTTGGCATCACATCTTTACTAAATCCAGCTTCTTTAGCAGCCTTTAATACATTTGCAGTTGTCTCAGCTATACCTAATTTTTCAGCCTCAACAATAACTTCCATTTGCTTTTCAAACTCCTCAGGTGAAATTCCTCTTTTAGCAGCATCTAAAACTTCAGACTTTAAGGAAGGTTCGTCTATTACTGTTTTTGCAATATCCTCAAAACTAACAGTTTTTAAACCTAAATCATTAATATTTTTACTAACAACAAAAAGATTGAGACCTTTTTTTTCAATTATTGTCATGTCTTTCACTAAAGAAGTTAGTTTTTCTTTTTTGATAACTTTCATTGCTTCGGAAGTTTGAAAAATTTGTTCTAACACTTTATCTTCTAAGTTATTCATGTCCACTACAGATAAATCATTACTAATACGTTTTGGTAGTGAATTATTAATATCACCAAGTGATCTATCAAGATAATTTAGAGTTTTTTCAGTTATTTCAAAATTATTTGGATTAAAATTTTCTTTAGCAAATTCTGTAACTTGATCTATCTCATTGATAGCATCATCAAAAATTTTTGATTGTTTAGAGTCACCTGAAGGTAATGAGCTTAATTCTTTTCTAATTTTATTAGTTTCCTTTACAAATTTGTTGTAACTTTTTTCAAGTTCACCATCTGCGTAAACTAAATTATAGGAAAAAAAAGTCATTGTTATTAATACTATTATAATTCTTTTTAATTTTAATAGTTTATGATGATACACAGCAGTCAATCTATCTTTTCTTTATTTTATTATATAGATCTTTATTTTCTTTATCTTTTAATGAAGAGTTAAATTTATTAATGGCTTTTTTATATTTAGCTATTAATTTTTCACGTTTTTGAATATCCTTATTTATTTTATTTTCATTTATTTTACCTTGATTTAAAAAATCTCCCATAACCCAAAATCTTTCCATTGCGTCTTCTGGCGAAACACTTAAATCCATCCCTAAAGATTTTCTCATTTTTTCTTTTGATTTGTTTAATTTTATTAAAGCAACTATATCTTTTTTATATTTTTTTTTTTCAGGCCAATATTCAATAAATTTTTTAATCCTTTTTTCTTTTTTTTTTAATTTATTTAAATAAAATAATTCGAACATTGCTAATGCATATAATTGGTCTCCTGGCTTCCTTTGATGATAAATTTGATTTTTTTTAAAAGTTAGAGACATTTCTTTAGAAGCTTTAGGAGCCATACAGGTAAATTTTTTTTTACACTCCTCTCCAAAAAGTTTAATCATTCCCTCAGGATATTTTGTTGGTTCTGAATAAGTGCCCAATGCTTTAATCTCTTCCATTACTGATAGAGAGTTTTTTGTGTCACTATAAGAGATCGAAATAAATAAAACCCAAAATAATATTAACCAGGAAAATGCAATAGATTTCATTGTTCGATTACAGACTTTATTTTTTTATTTTATAAGGTCAAATATAAAAAAACCCAAAATAAGTTTAATGCTATATTGTTATTTTTTTTAGTATATTGGTGCGGTCGGAGAGACTCGAACTCTCATGGACTTAGTCCACACGGCCCTCAACCGTGCCTGTCTACCAATTTCAGCACGACCGCAATATGTCCCATAATAAATGAATGACAACTATCTTTCAAATTGGTAAAAATCTGCATGGAATTTACACAAGAAGTAAAGCAAGCAACAGATTCAATTTACCAAAAAATTTCTAAGGTTATGCCTGAAATTGAGTGGTCAGTTCATGCACCATATATTCACAAAATTAATAAATTAAAAAAAGAAAAGAACGCAGTTATTCTCGCTCATAATTATCAAACACCTGAAATATATCATGGTGTTGCTGATTTTTCTGCAGACTCTTTGGCATTAGCAATTGAAGCTTCTAAAACTTCAGCAGATATAATTTTGATGGCAGGAGTTCATTTCATGGCAGAAACTGCAAAATTAATGAGTCCTGAAAAAAAAGTAATATTACCTGACATGGAAGCAGGTTGTTCCTTATCTTCATCAATAACTGGTAAGGATGTGAGATTATTAAAAGAAAAATATCCAGGTGTTCCTGTTGTTTCATATGTTAACACTTCTGCAGAAGTTAAAGCAGAAACTGATGTTTGTTGTACATCTGCTAATGCTGTTAAAATTGTAAAATCACTTGGAGTTAAAAAAGTAATATTTTTACCTGACGACTACCTTGCAAAGTATGTTGCATCGCAAACAGATGTAGAAATTATTTCTTGGAAAGGCATATGCATTGTTCATGATCAATTTAATGAGAAAGAAATACATCATATTCGAAGAAATAACCCTGGAATAAAAATAATTGCACACCCTGAATGTCCTCCAGATGTTATTAAAGCAAGTGACTTTGCAGGCTCTACATCGGGTATGATCAATTACGTTAAAGATAACCAGCCTAAAAAAGTAATGATGGTTACTGAGTGTTCGATGAGTGACAACATTGAAGTTGAAAATCCAAATGTTGAGTTTATTAAGCCATGTAATATGTGTCCTCACATGAAAAAAATTACTCTTCCAAAAATTTTAGACTGTTTAGAAAATGAAACAGGTGAAATAATTATGGATAAAAAAACTATCGATAAGGCAAGAATTTCAGTTGAGAAAATGGCAGCCATCGGCAGATAAATAAGTGTCAAAAATAAAACTTAGTAAACAATTTATTCGAAATACCATCAAACTAGCACTAAATGAAGACCTATACCCGTCTGGAGATATTACCTCAGGTTTAATTAAAAATAATAAAATTGTTTCTTTTAAACTTTTATCAAATCAAAATGCTGTAATAGGAGGTATGTTATTTGCTAAACAAGCTTTTGCATTAATTGATAGTAAAATTAAATTCATAATCAAAAAGAAAGATGGCTCAAAGGTAAAAAAAGGTTCTTTAGTTGCTTTGATAAAGGGAAATGCAAAAAATATTTTGATAGCTGAAAGAGTTGCATTAAATATTTTATCTCACATTTCTGGTATAGCTACAAAGACTAATGCATTTGTAAAGCTAGCTGGAAAAAAAACAAAAATTTGTTGTACACGAAAAACAATTCCAAATTTAAGAGTAATTCAAAAATATGCAGTTAAGTTAGGAGGTGGAACAAATCATCGATTTAATTTAAGTGATGAATATTTAATTAAAGATAATCATATAGCAAGTTCAGATCTAAGAAGTTTAGTCACTAAAGCTATCAAAAATAAAAAAGGAAGAAAAATCACAGTTGAAGTAGATAATCTCAATCAACTTAAATCAATAATAGGGCTTAAATTTAATACTATATTATTTGACAATATGAGTATTAAAAGTTTGAAAGAAGGCGTCAAAATTTCTAAAAATCGTTATGAAACTGAGGCATCAGGAAACATAAGTTTAAAAACAGTAAAGTCAGTTGCGGGAACTGGTGTTGATAGAATTTCCGTAGGATCAATCACTCATAGTGTTCAAGCAGTTGATCTAAAATTAGAAATTTAAGATACAAATTTAGATAGATTAGGTTTGAAGTAGTTTGGCCCTTTCATAACTTTGCCCGCATCATTGTATAAAGGTTTACCATTTTCATCTAACTTACTCATATTTGAATTTTGAACCTCCTCGAAACACTTATCTAAGTCAATTCCAAATGCGTGGCCTGCTCCATAAGTAACATATAAAATATCTGTCAAAGCATCAGCTACTTCTAATAAATCTTTTTTATTCATAGCGTCTGTTAGCTCTTCTAATTCCTCCTTAATGAGATCAATCCTTAATTTATTGATTTTATCTGTGCTAAATGAAGCCTTAGTTTTGACATCTTGACCAAAAGTTTTCATGAAATTTCCTACTTTACTAAAATTCGACATATTGCTCCTGTATGTTTTTAATAATTTATTGTATATTTATAACTATTTGTAACTTAGAAATTAATCAATGAAATTAAGAAAAGAATTTGACAGCATTGGAAGTGTCAATGTTCCTAATGATAAGCTATGGGGAGCATCTACTCAAAGATCTAACAAATTTTTTAATATTGGTAAAATTTTAGTAAATATTTCCATCATCAAATCTATTGCTATTATTAAGAGATCTGCAGCTATAGTTCACGCAAAAGACAAATTAATTGATAGCAGAATATCAAAATCTATCATAAGAGCTTCAGATGAAGTAATCAAGGGCAAGTTAGATAATAATTTTCCATTAAAAGTTTGGCAAACAGGCTCTGGAACACAAACAAATATGAATGTTAATGAAGTTATTGCCAATCGTGCAATAGAAATAATGGGTGGGAAAAAAGGTTCAAAAAAACCTGTTCATCCAAATGATCATGTGAATAAATCACAATCCACAAATGATGTTTTTCCAACTGCAATGCATATTTCGGTTGCAAAAGAAACATTAAGTAAATTGTTACCGAACTTAAAGATTTTAGAAAAAGAATTAAATAGAAAATCCAGAGAATTTAAAAATATAGTAAAAATTGGACGGACACATCTTCAAGACGCAACTCCTCTTTCTTTAGGTCAAGAATTTTCGGGATACCATGTACAAGTTAAAAAAAGTATCGAAAGGATTGAACATGCTTTAAATGAGATTTTATTTCTTGCGCAAGGTGGAACAGCGGTTGGAACAGGAATAAATTCAAGAAAAAACTTTGATAAAAAAATAGTAAAAGAAATAGCAAAATTTACAAAAATAAAATTCAAACCTGCGCCAAATAAATTTGCCGAGCTAGCTGCTCATGATTCGATAGTTAATTTTTCTGGAACCTTAAATACATGTGCAGTAGCTCTTATGAAGATATCTAATGATATTAGATTTTTAGGGTCAGGTCCAAGAGCTGGTTATGGAGAATTAATTTTACCTGAGAATGAACCAGGTTCATCGATAATGCCTGGCAAAATTAATCCGACTCAATGTGAGGCAGTTACAATGGTTTGCGTAAAAGTTATTGGAAACCATAACGGTATTACAATGGCTGGGTCTCATGGACATTTTGAATTGAATGTTTTCAAACCTTTGATTGCACATAATATTTTACAATCAATAGATCTTATAGCTGACAGTACTAAAAATTTTGCCGTTTATTGTGTTAGAGGGATAAAAGCGAATAAAAAGAAAATTCAGGAACATTTAGACAATTCTTTGATGCTCGTTACAGCGCTAGCACCTCATATTGGCTACGATAATGCTGCTAAAATTGCAAAAACGGCACTAAAAAACAATACCACCTTAAAACATGAAACATTAAAAACAGGACTGATTTCAGAAAAAGATTATAAAAAAATAGTTGATCCTAAAAAAATGATCTATCCAGCGTAAGTTTTAAGAAGATCATTAATAATATTTTTTAAATATATTTTATTTTGCATATCAGAACCACGAAAATAAATAGTATTTAATTTTTTGTTAACTTTTTGATTATATTTCCCATCAACCATAATATCATTTATCAATAATGCTTTTTCATCAAACGAATATGAAAAACCTAAGTCGATTGTTTTTATTTTTTTTCTATAATTCTTTGGTGTGAGAAAATACTTATAAATATTTTTAAAATCCATAATATTTATTTGTGATTTTCCATCTAGGAACAGTTTACCATCCTTAACAAAAATTAATGAGTCTGTTAACTTTATAATTGCTTTATCATTCCATTCTATTCTTGTATCGTCTATATCAATTAGACCTTCTTGAATTTTAAATTTTAAAAAAAAATTTACAAAATTTTGATAATTTTGAATTTTATCAGCAATAATTTTTAATTTAAAATCTATATTTTTATTGTTAAAAATACTAGTTCTTAACAATTCAGGAATAATTGCATTAGCTCCAAATAAATAAGAAATATTTATTTCTTGTGTATCCCCTTCAAGACTAGAGTAAAAAGGCTTAAAATTTAATTTTCCCTTATATAAAAATTTTTGTTCATCTAATTCATCATAATAATTGAACTCAAAAAAATTTTTTTTGGATTTGTAATTTAAGAAACTTTTTTTTTTGTTAAAATGAAGAGTAGCTGAGCCTGATTTAGTACCATCATTGTAATCAAACATATTTTCAATTTGTAATGTTGCAAGATCTAGTTTTAACTTAGTGTATAATTTTTTTTCATCTTCATGATCAATTGCCTCAAAAGAAAAAGATGTGTTAAATATTTCATTTTCTGAATAAAGAATATTTTTTAATTGATTTTGATCATAATAATAATTCAAGTTTTTAATTTTATTCATAAATAAAACTTCTTTCTCCAAATTTCTAAAGAAAAAATTACTATTTTTGATTTTTAAATCAGCATCTAAAAAATTATTATTTAAAATTTGGAGAAAGAAATTACTATTTTTATTATTCAATTCAAAATTTGCGTTCTCCAAAATAACTTCATTAATATTAAAATTTTTTATAGAAAATAAATTATCTAAGGAGACATAGATTTTTATTTGGTTTATCTCTGCAATATTTTTTTGGTTTTTAATAATAATAGAGTCTTTAGTTATAAAATGTGGTCTTGGGAAAAAATTATAATTTAGTCTTTGATTAAAAGTAAAGTCTAAGTTGAATTTACTTAACAGTTCATTTTTTAATTCTTTTGAAATATCGTCCTGTTTGTAAAATGTAGGTAGTAAAAGGTATGAAATTAAGAAAAAAAAAACTGCGACAACAGAGAAGATAATTTTATTATTTCTCGCTAGAATTTTTAAATTATCAAATTTTAACTTGTTTAAATTTTGCTCTAATAGACTATTAATTGATTTACTAATGTTTTTTAAATTTTTAACAAATAAGTTTTGCTTGGCCATTTTGATCAAGAAATCTTATAAAGTATTATTTTAAATGATAAACAAAGATTATCTGGAAAATCTAAATGAACATCAAAAAGAGGCTGTATTACACCTAGATGGACCACTTTTAATTGTTGCTGGGGCTGGTTCAGGTAAAACTAAAGTTCTAACTTCCAGAATTGCCAATATTATTAAAGAAAAAAAGGCATTCCCTAATCAAATTTTAGCGGTAACTTTTACTAATAAAGCAGCAAAAGAAATGCAAAATAGAGTAAGTAATATTTTGGGATCTGCTGCAATTGGACTTTCTTGGCTTGGAACCTTTCACTCTATTTGTGCAAAACTACTTAGAAAACATGCATCTGCTGCAAACCTAAATTCAAATTTCACAATAATAGATACAGACGATCAAATAAGACTTATTAAAAATATTTGTAAAGCTGAGAATGTAGATATTAAACAATTATCACCAAGATTTATATTGGCAATTGTAGATCGTTGGAAGAACAAAGGATATTATCCATCTGAAGTCATTATTAGCAAAAAAGATATTTATGAAAAAACTATCTTGCCTCTGTATAAAATATATCAACAAAAATTAACTGATTTAAATTCATGTGACTTTGGTGATTTAATTTTACATACTGTAAAAGTCTTAGAGAACTATTCAGATATAAGAGAAATATATTCTAAAAATTTTAAATATATTCTCGTTGACGAATATCAAGATACAAATTTTATTCAAAGTAAATGGCTTAATCTTTTATCTGAAAAAAATAAAAATATATGTTGTGTCGGGGATGATGATCAATCCATATACAGTTGGCGAGGAGCTGAAATTAAAAATTTTCTTGAATTCGATCAAATTTATAAAAATACAAAGGTCATAAGACTCGAGCAAAATTATAGGTCATCACAGAATATTCTATCTGTAGCATCTAATCTTATAGCTAATAATCAAAATCGAGTTGGAAAAACATTAACAACAAAGATGGAAGAAGGAGATTTAGTAAAATTAAACTGTTTTAAAAACGGTAAAGATGAAGCTATAGGAGTTTCAGATGAAATAGAAAAAAATATTAAGAAAAAATTTTCATATAATAATGTTGCAATTCTTGTTAGAGCCATCTTTCAAACTCGAGAATTTGAAGAAAGATTTCTTAAAATAGGGATGCCTTATAGAATTTTAGGAGGAACAAAATTTTATGAAAGAGCAGAAATTAAAGATTGCGTTGCTTATCTTAGATTGATTCATCAAGAAAAAGATGATTTAGCTTTTGAGAGAATTGTAAATAATCCTAAGAGAGCAATAGGTGATAGTACTTTAAAAAATATTCACGAATTTGCAAAAGAAAATCATTTAAATTTAGAAAGAGCATCTATTAAGATGCTAGAACAAAACCTCATTAAACCTAAAGCTAAAATTGGTCTAAGCTTATTTATTAATTCTTTAAATAAATGGAGAAATGATTTGAAAATTAAAAAATCAGGTCATATTAAATTATTACAAATTGTCCTAGATGAATCAGGTTATTCAGCAATGCTTAAAAATAAAAAAGATTTAGATAACGAAAATAGACTAGAAAACATCAAAGAGTTACTAAGTGCTATGAAAGAGTTTGATACTTTGGATAGTTTTTTAGAACATGTATCTCTTGCAACCTCTGTAGATCAAGAATGGGATGGAGAAAAAGTTAATATGATGACAATGCATGCTGCAAAAGGTTTAGAATTTGATGTAGTTTTTTTACCAGGATGGGAAGAAGGACTATTCCCACATCAAAAATCTATTGAAGAAAAGGGCCAAAAAGGCCTCGAAGAGGAAAGAAGGCTTGCTTATGTTGGGATAACTAGAGCCAAACAAAAAGCTATAATTTCATTTTCAATGAATAGATTTTATCAAGGCGACTGGATTGATAGTATGGCATCAAGATTTATTGAGGAACTACCTGAAAAAAATTTAGAAAAAAATTCATTTTTTGATGATCAGTCTAATACAGAAGAGGATTTTGAGTTTAACCAAGATTTTGAAGTAGAAGAAGGAACCAGAAGTCCAGGATGGATACGATACCAAAAAAGAATAAAGTGATGAATAAAATTAAGATTTTAAGAAATAAATTGAAACTACACAACATAGATGGATATGTTGTTCCAAAAAATGATGATTATTTCACCGAATATTCTAAAGTTAATCGACTTAAAATAATATCAAATTTTAGTGGATCTGCAGGGCTTGCAATAATTTTAAAAAATAAAAATTACTTGTTTACCGACGGTAGATATACAATTCAAAGTCAGATTGAATGTGGTAAAAATTTTGAAATAATTAGTATTGAAAAATTAATTAATTGTAATTTATTTAAAAATCTTACTCTTGGTATTGATCCAAAGCTTTTTACCTATAAACAAATTAGAAAATTTTTCTTAAAATTTAATTATATAAAATATATAAATGAAAATTTAATAGATCAAATAGAAAAATTTAAAGTCGATGATACACATCCCTTTTTTCATTTAAATAAAAATATTGTTGGGGAAAGTCAAAATTCAAAATTAAATAAAATTTCGAGATATTTAAAAAAAAATAAGTCTGATTATTTATTTATCAGTGCACCAGAAAATGTGGCATGGACTTTAAATATAAGGGGCAAAGATGGGCCAAATACACCTATGCCAAACTCAAGATTGATAGTTAGCAAAACAAAAAGAATTTATTTAATTGCTAATAAAATAAAATGTAAAAAACTAATTAATCAAAAAATTATAAATTCTAATCAAATTATAGATTTAAATGAAATTTCAAAATTAAAAGGTAGTAGTTTTATTGTTGATGAAAACACTTGTTCTATTTATTTTGAAAATTTAATTAAATCAAAATATAAAATTAAAAAAAAACAAGATCCAATTTATTATTTTAAATCAATTAAAAATAAGACTGAAATCAGTCATATGATAAAATCGCATATATCTGATGGTGCAGCATTAACCAAATTTTTATATTGGATGAAGAATACTAATAAAAAACATATCACAGAAGTCCAGGCACAAAACAAATTGGAGAAATTTAGAAAACAAAACAAAAATTATCTTTATCCAAGTTTTAATACAATTGCTGGAACTGGAAAAAATGGAGCAATAGTTCATTATAGAGCGAAACCAGATAATTGTAGGATTATAAGAAAAAAAGATATATTTTTGTGTGACTCTGGAGGACAATACAAATATGGAACAACAGACGTTACTAGAACTCTTTGTTTCTCTAAGCAAAGCCAAAATATTAAAAATATTTACACCAAAGTTTTAAAAGGTCATATAGCGGTAGCAACCACTAATCTAAAAAAAGACAATTTTGGAAAAAAAATTGATATTAGGGCTAGAAAATTCCTTAAAAAAAGTAATTTAGATTATGCTCATGGAACTGGCCATGGTGTTGGTTTTTTTCTAAATGTTCATGAGGGACCACAATCAATATCCAAGATAAATAAAGTAAAAATTAAAGAAGGAATGATTTTAAGTAATGAACCTGGTTTTTACAAAAAAGATAAATTTGGAATTCGTATAGAAAATTTAGTCTACGTAAAAAGGCAAAATAAGAGATTATTTTTTGAAAATTTAACCACAGCTCCTATTGAAAAAGATTTAATCAATTTTAATCTACTAACAAATTTTGAAAAGAATTATTTGTTTAAATATCATTTAAACGTTTATTCTAAAATTTCAAAATATTTAAATTCAAATGAAAAAAAATGGTTAGCTAGTTTTATTTAACATTCTTAAAAATTCATCTTGATCTATAATTTTAATCTTTAATGCTTTAGCGTTCTCTATTTTTTTTTTAGTTGGTTTTTCGCCAGTAATTAAATAATTTAATTTTTTAGATACACTACTCACTGTTGTACCAGAATTTTCTTCGATTAGTGATTTCACCTCCGCTCTACTAATGTTGTTTAATTTCCCTGTAACCAAAAAGGATTTGTCTCTTAATAAACCTTCGGTATTAACAACTTTAGCTTCTTGGATATTTAGAAACTTATCTAATTCATTTAAAATTTTTATATTAATCTTTTTTGAAAAAAAGTTTTTAATAGAAACTAATTGAGTTTCTCCAATCCCATCAATATTCAATAAATCACTATAATTATTTTTTTTTGACAAAGTTTTGAAATTTTGAAAGGATCCAAAATATCTTGATAATAATTTAGCATTTTCTAATCCTATATGTCTTATCCCTAAGGAATAAATAAATCTTTCTAGAGAAATTTGTTTTTTTTTATCGACTGAATATCTTAAATTATCTGTCGACAGCTTACCCCATCCATCCAATTTTTCAATTCTATCATAATCCAATTTAAAAATATCTTGTGGAAGTTTGATTAAGCTAAGTTCCCAGAATTTTTCTACAATTTTTTTTCCAAATCCATCGATATTAAAAGCTTCTTTTGAAACGAAATGTTTAAGTTTTTCTTTTGCAATTCGTTTACATTCAAAGCCTTTATCTGGGCACCGTCTTACAGCATCAAATTTTTTAGTAATTTTATTAAACTCTTTAATTGTTTCATAACCACATGGACACTTTTTTGGAAAGACAAATTTGATTGATGTTTTTTTTCTCTTAGATATATCAACTGAAATGACATGAGGAATAACATCACCAGCTCTTTCTACTGTTACTGTATCTCCAATCCTGATATCTTTTCTTATAATTTCGTCTTCATTGTGCAAGGTTGCATTTGAAACCTGAACTCCGCCAATGTTGATTGGTTTAATTTTTGCAACTGGTGTTAAAGCACCGGTCCTTCCTATTTGAATTTCAATATCTTTAATTTCTGATACAGCTTTATTTGATGTAAATTTATGAGCAATTGCCCATCGAGGAGCATTAGCTACATAACCCAATCTTTTTTGAAGATTAAATTCATTAACCTTATATACAATTCCATCTATATCAAAATCTAAGTTGGCTCTTGTTTTCTCAATATCATCATAATTTTGAATTAATTTTTTCACACCAATGATTAATTTATTTAAAGGATTAGTTTTAAAACCCCACTCACTTAGCTTTTCTAAATAATCAAATTGATTAGATACTTTTAGACCTTTTTCAAAACCAAAAGTGTAAGCTATAAATTTTAATGGAATTTTTTTAGTATCTTCAGGGTTTTTTTGCCTAAGTGAGCCTGACGCTGCATTTCTAGGATTTGCAAATTTATCTTTGAATTTATGAAAGTCACTATTTTGAATGAAAACTTCTCCTCTAATATCAATTTCTTTTGGAAAATTTTTAGACAAAATTTTTTTTGGTATATCTCTAATTGTGTATAAGTTTTTAGTTATATCTTCCCCTTCTCTTCCGTCGCCTCTAGATAAACCTTTTTCAAAAATACCATTTACATATGTTAATGAAGCGGAGATCCCATCAATTTTAGGTTCAGCACAGTATGAAATTTCAAAACCTACTTCTTTAGATAAGAAATTTGTTATTTTTTTCTCAAAATTTAACAAATCCTCCTCAGAAAATGCATTTCCTAAAGACAACATTGGAACTCTATGTGGAAATTTTTTAAAATTTTTTGAAGGTCTATGACCAATTAAAATGGAAGGTGAATCATTTGATTTTAAATATTTATGTTGTTTTTCTAAATTTAAAATATCACGTTTCAATCTATCATAATCACTATCAGAAACTAATGGATCACTTTTATTAAAATAATAAAGGTTATATTTTTTTAATTTTTCAATATAGCTTTTATATTTTTTTTCTATTTCTTTTTTTTTCATCTCATTTTAGGAGAGATTTAATTCTTGTAATTAAACTATCTGTTTTTTTTTCTTTTTTTTTATTTTTTTTTTTATTTAGTTCATAGTTTTTGTCAAACAAGACATATGTATTTTCATACCACTGGGAAGATTGAAAATTATATCCTAATAGTTGAGCATATTTTTCAGCTTCATCTTTTAAGCCAATAGTATAGTATATTTCTACTAACCTATGAAGAGCCTCTTCTGTATAAATTGTTGAACTGTACTGATCAATTACAGCTCTGAACCTATTTATTGCAGATATCCATTTCTTTTTTTCAAAATAATATCGCCCTATATACATTTCTTTAGATGCGATAGTATCGTTTATCAAATCTAACTTAAAACTAGCATCAATAGCATAATCTGTATTAGCATAATTCTTCACAATAAATAAAAAATTTTTTTTTGCTTTAAGCAATGATTGCAAATCTTTTTTTTCATCTATAATTTGCTCATAATGTGAAGTTGCTAATAAAAAGTAAGCATAGTCTAAATTTTCGTGTTTTGGATAAACTTTTATAAATCTCTCCAACTCAGCTACTGCATCTCCATAATAATCTTGTATATAGTAAGAATAAGCAGCCATTAGTGCTGCTCTTGGAGCCCATAATGATTGAGGATATAGAATTTCTGCTTCATTAAATTTCTTTGCTGCAAACAAAACATCTCCTCCCTCCAAAGAAGATAGTCCTTCTTTATAGGCTTCTATCATTTGTAGATTTAAATTTTTTTCCTCTAATTTTGACTTTTTAATAATTTCTTTTGAACAAGATATATTTAAGATAATCACAAAACCTAAAAAAATAAATTTTAAAAAATTCATTATTAATTTATACTGATTTAAATTGAGATTTAAAAGATATCTTTAATTTAAGCTATTGATTTTAAAAAAGATTTATTAAGTAGAGTGTGAGGTAAGTTTTTTTCTTTTATTTCTAAAATTGAAAAATTGTTATTATTTTCAAATATTTTTCTAAGTAATTTATTTGTTAAGTAATGCCCACCTTGAGAACACTTAATACTACCAACTATTCTATACCCTGTGGTATAAAGGTCTCCTATACAATCTAGAATTTTATGATTTACGAATTCTTTCTGATTTCTTAACCCTTCTGGGTTTAATATTTCTTTACCTTTTACAACAATTGCATTTTCTAAACTTCCACCTTTTGCTAGGCCATTTTTTTTTATCATCTCAATATCTTCAAATAAGCAATAAGTTCTTGAATTGTAAATGTCTCTTAAATCATCTTCATAAACTTTAATACTGTTTCTTTGATTTCCTATAACTTCATTTTTATATTTTAGTTCAAAATCAATATCTAAGCTAAGCGTTGAAGGTTTGATAGATATATACCTTTCACCTTCAGAATAAGATATTTCTTTATCTATTTTAATAACTTTAATTGGAGAGTTACTTATTTCTAGTCCTGAGGCAATTAACTTTTCAATAAAAAGTTTTGCTGAGCCATCTAATATTGGAACTTCTTCATTATCAATTTCAATTAATGCATTATCTATCCCAAAACCAAATAAAGCACCCATCAAATGTTCTATAGTTGCAACTTTTGCACCAAACTCATTTTCAATAGTTGTGTTAAGCGATGTATTTGTAACGTTATTAAAATTTGGATAAATTAAATTATTAAGCTTTAAATCAACTCTTTTAAAAACAATCCCAAAGTCAGGTTCTGCAGGCTTAATACAAACATTAACATTATGTCCACTATGTAAGGCTATACCACTAAAAGAAATATTATTTTTTATTGTTTTTTGAGTTAGATAAGACACAACTGATTATTAATTTGTATCTACTAAAATTTAAAAACAACTAATGTTACCAGATAAGACGATTTTAACTAAATAATTGAAAAAATTTTTCAAAAAAACCCGTCTTTTTTATGCTTTTTTGAACTAAAGCAATTTCATTTTGATTGTGACCACTTTTCATTTTGAAAGCAATTATAGATAAATCTAAAGACTCTCCTTCAAAGAGATTTTTAATATATTTCTTTTCGAATAAACGATCTATTTTTATTTGATATTTTTCCAGTACATTGCTGATTTCTTTAATTAAAATATTAGGTGCTGAAATAAAATTGACCTCAACACAAATGTGGTTACCAGCAACCTCTTCATCAAATGATGTGTAATTTATTCCATCTATTAAATATCTATTTACTACAAAGTGTATAATTTTATTATTTTGATAATTTTCTTTAAATAAATCTTTTAGCTCAGCCAAAGAACTTTCTAAATAATGTTTGTTGATTTTTCCACCATAATTTTTTCTCTTTATTCCAATAGTACAGTTCAATATTTGATTATTTTCAATTACTAAAACAATAGTTTTTAAAAAACTTCCAATTAATTTTTCTATTTTAAAAATATGTTTATCAAGAAAGCTACTCAATAAATTATAATCAATTAGGCCTATATTTTTTTCCGTATGAATTTCTTCCTTATAAATATTTTTTAAATTTTTTTTATTTAACAGGTAAATCTCATATTTGTCTTTTGAAATCATTAGATACACTTCAAAAGATAATTCTTCAGTCATTTAAAATAATTTGATTTTTAATTCTTGCATCAACTACTTTAATATCATTAAAATTATTATCATTTAAAAATTCAAAGGCTTGATCCAATGAAAGTTTAGCGTAGTCTTTTGATAATTTTAAAATTATATTATTCTTAAGCTCCACATCCCATCTCTTAGATGGAAAAAAATATAGATTCTTAATCTCACTTATTGAAAACTTTGAATTTTCAATTGTATTTGTAAATTCAATAAACTCATCAATTTTTGGTTTACCAAATATAAATGGTAATTCTTTATCAGAAAATTTAATATCAGATAACTTTCCATTTGATCCTATAAGAAATATTTTTCCATTATTATTAATTTTTGCTAAAAAGTCAGTTCTTTCAATTTTGATATCTAGAGCATAGGGATATTTTTTAAATACTTCATAACTTTCAACTAAACTATTGGCAGCTATTATTTTAGAAATTTCACTTCTGTTGAGAAAAAAAATATTTTTTAGATTCAGATCTTTAATACTTTCTAGAAGATTTATATTTTGGTTTTGGTTCAGTCCTGAAATTTGAATATTTTTAATTTTTTCAAATTGGGCTTTTGTTAACACGGTGTTATTAATTGAACCAACTATAAGAAATAGAAAAAAATAAATTAAAATTTTTTTACCTTTTTTTTGATGCATCTTTTAATATCCACTCTATTAATTTAATAAAGCTCATTCCATGATGAGCAGCTATTTCGGGAACCAGTGAAAGTTTTGTCATTCCGGGCTGAGTATTAATCTCTAACAAATAAAACTTACCTTTAAAATATTTGAAGTCTGATCTAGTAACTCCCTTACATTTAATTATTTTATGTGCTTTATGGGCCAACTCTAATACTTCATTTAATTTTTTTTTAGGTAAATCAATTTTAATAATATGTTGCGTTTTGGCGTTAGTATTATATTTAGCTTGGTAATCGTAAAATTTTCTCTTAGGTTTCAATTCTATCGCTCCTAATTTTCTTTTTCCTAAGATTGCAACTTGTATTTCTCGACCTCCTATGAACTGTTCAATCATTATCTTTTTGTAATTTTTAAGGGACTTTAAAATTTTGAATATATTTTTCCTATTACAAATAAATACATTTACACTTGAGCCTTCATTTAATGGTTTAACTACAACTGGAAATTTAAATTTGTTATTGATTAATTTAGCTAGTTGTGAATTTTTCTTATCAAATGAATATATAAAGAATTTTGGGGTATTAATTTTATGTTTTATAAATAATTTTTTAGATATTTCTTTATCCATTGCTATTGCAGATGGAATTACACCTGAATGAGTGTATGGTATTTTAAACCTCTCAAGTATGGTTTGAATATAACCGTCTTCTCCATACTGTCCATGTAATGCATTGAAAATTACATGAGGATTAAATTTTTTGATAGTCTTTTCTAAATTATTATTTGGCTCAGAAATTTTTACATTATAAAAATTTTTTTTTAGCTCTTTTGCGACCTGTAAACCTGTGTCAAGACTAATTAATCTCTCTTTAGAAATCCCCCCTGATATTATTAAAATTTTTTTCAAATTATTCTATTATCTTAATTTCTGTTTCAAGCTTAATCCCAGTTTTTTTAAAAACACAATCAGCTACAAATTTAATCAAATCTTTCATGTCATCAAATTTAGCATTACCTTTATTTACAAAGAAATTACAGTGCTTCTCTGAAATTGATGCATCTCCAAATGATTTTTCAAGAGGCACTGACTCGCTTATCAATTGCCATACCTTTTTATCAGTTTGGTTAATTGGATTTTTAAACGTACTACCACTAGTTTTTATCCTCGTGGGTTGAGCTAGTTCCTTTTTTTTAATTAGTTTTTGAACTTCAGTCCTTATTTCAACTTTCTCTTTTTTATATCCTTTAAATGAAGCACTTAAAAATATTAGTTCATCAGATAATCCACTATCTCTATATTTAAAATCTATATCTTTAGCTGGAATAGTTAAAACTTTTCCCGATTTGTTTACTGCTTGAATAGAAATTAATATATCTTTAAATTCTCTATCAAAGCATCCTGAATTCATTTTGATACCACCACCAACCGTCCCTGGAATACATGATAAAAATTCAAAACCACCTAAACCATTTTCGATGGCAAATTCTGACAGCGATTTATCACTTACGGCGCTACCTGCAATAATAATTTCATCAGATAATAAGGAAATATTATTAAAATTATTTAATAATTTTATTACAACACCATCATAATCATTATCTGTGATTAATGTATTAGAACCTCCTCCTAAAATAAAAATTTTTTCTTTATTATTAATCTTTCTTAAAAACTTGATTAATTCTTTTAAATTTTTTGCTTTGTAATAAATCTTTGTTTTACCACCAATATTAAACCAGTTCTTTTTCTTCAAATCATAGTTTAATTTTAAATTTTCGTTAAATTCAGATGATAACTCTTTTAAATAATCACTCATTACAAAAATTTTGGCATTTCCCTCATCCATGATGAAATAGAACCAGCTCCCATGCCTATTACTATTTTGTCACCATAGATATTATGTTTTATATATTTAGCTAATTGATATTTATCGTTTACTAGGAACAGTTTAACTTTAGATTTTTTAATTATGTCTTTTGCAAAATCAGAGTAACTAAAACCTAATTTGATTTTTTCACCTGCGGTATAAATTGGAAAAAGAATTACTTTGTCAGCATTTTTAAATGCAGAAGCAAATTCTAACTTTAAATCTTTCAATCTTGATATCCTGTGTGGTTGAAAAACACATATTTTTTCATAATTTGAATAAACTTTTTTTACTCCATTTAAAACTTCTTTAATTTCTGTTGGATGATGAGCATAATCATCAAAAAAATCAACGTTGTTAAAAGTAAAAATTTTATTGAATCTTCTTTGAACACCTTTAAAATTTTTAAGTCCATTTTTAATATTCGAAATACTTAAACCAACAGTAAGTGCTAAGGCAGTTGCAGCTGTTGAATTTTTAATATTATGCAAACCTAACAAGGGAATTTTTATTTTTTTAATCATTTTAATTTTCTTATTGGGTAATCTAACTTTCAAATCATATTCTGAATATTCTCTAAATTGTTTTATGTTTTTAATGCTAAAGTTAGACGTATGGTCTATTCCATAAGTATAAAAATTTTTATTTTTTAATTTTTTTATCAAACTTCTATTATTTTTGTTATCTAAACAAATAAATGATTTTCCAAAAGGTGGAACTTTGTTGACAAAATTTACAAAATATTTATTTAATTTATCCATTGATTGATAATAATCCATGTGCTCTCTATCAATATTTGTTATAATTGCGTATGTCGGAGGGGTATGAACAAAACTACCATCTGACTCATCAGCTTCTAATATTGACCATTCACTTTTACCAAGTTTTGCAGAATTATTTATAGAATTTATTACCCCTCCATTAATAATAGTTGGATCTATTTTCGTTTCTTGAAAAATAGAAGCTATCAGAGATGTCGTAGTAGTCTTGCCGTGGGAACCAACCACAACTATATTTTTTGTTAAAGAAACAATATTTGCTAACATTTCGCCTCTTTTATAAATAGGGAGTTGTTTCTTCATAGCATCTAACAATTCTGGATTATTTTTTTTTATAGCTGAAGATACAACTAATATTGTTGCCTTATTTATATTTTGTTTTTTATGTCCGATTAAGATTTTTATTTTTTCTTTTTTAAGCCTTTCTATATTTTTATTAATAGAGATATCGCTACCTTGGACCCTAAAACCTTTGCCTTTCATTATCAAAGCTAAACCACTCATACCAATACCGCCAATGCCAATAAAATGTATTAATTCAGTTTTTGCTAATTTAATTTTCATTTAAAATTGATAATAAATTTTGATTAACATTATTCCATGTATTTTGATAATTTAAATTTTCTAAATTCTTTTTTTTAAGCAAATATTCCTCTTTATTTTTAATTATTTTGAGCAAAAGATCTTCAAAATTTTGTTTGTCAAAATTTTTTTGATTTACAATCCAACAAGAGTTTTGATCCTCATAAAATTTTGCGTTTTCATACTGATGGTTGTCCATAGAGGATGGGAGAGGGATAGAGATAAATGGGACTTTTAATAATGACAATTCTGCTAAACTTGAAGCACCACCCCTTGTAATACATAAATCAGATTTAATTAAAAGTTTATTGAGATCTTTTTCAAATACAAAAACATGGTGTTCAATTTTATTTTCTTTATAAAAATTTATAAGAAAATTTTGATTATTATCGTTAGTTTGGTGAATAATTTTTATTTTTATACTTTTTGAAAGTTTAGCTAAAATTTGATGTAATAAATTATCGAATATTTTGGCACCCTGACTACCCCCAATAATTGTAATAGTAAATAACTTTTTTTCTTCAATATTTGTTAATTCATCATAATATTTTTTTCTTACCAAAGGTTTAAGAATTCTTAATTTGTTTTCAAATTTTTTAGGAAAATCAATAATATTATTTGAGTAAGAAATAATAATTTTTGAAAAATTTAAAAAAAATTTATTTGCTCTACCAATAACCATATTTGGTTCAATTAAAAAAATTTTAATACTCAATAATTTTGCAGCAAAACATAAGGGTAAAGACATATATCCACCAGTTGAAATTAAAATTGAAATTTTTTCTTCTTTTAAAATACTTAAAGATTTTATTGTTAATAAAAATACTTTAAAAATTACAAAAGGAAAAAGAATAGAAATTTTTAGTTTTGGAGTATCTACAATAAAAGGTTTATACTTCTCTGTTTCAAAATATTTTAAGCCTCTTTGATCACTTGAAATAAACATATCGTATTCAGTTTTTAAATGATCGTAAATTGTTAAAGCAGGTAATACATGTCCACCTGATCCACCTGTAGTAATCAAAATTTTTTTTTTCATTAATTAATTTATTTTTCTTTTAGTCAAATTTAATATAATGCCTGCTAAGATAGATGTACTTATAATCGACGATCCTCCATAACTTAAGAAAGGTAAAGTCATACCAGTCGTTGGAAATAATCTAATATTTACCCCAATATGAATTGTTGCTTGCATCAATATTAAACTTATTGAACCAATTAATATTAATTTGATTTTATCATCTGTTTCAAAACTAATTTTTTTAAAGACCATATAAATGAAAATTAAAAACAATAATAAAATTAACATTATTGCCACCACTCCAAATTCTTCGGAAATTACAGAGATGATATAGTCTGTATGAGCCTCAGGAACTCTGTTTTTAAGTATCCCTTCTCCAATTCCTTTACCAAAAAAACCTCCACTAGTAATAGAGTCTATTGCTTTGTCAGATTGGAAGTTGTGAGTTCCAGTTTCCCTATCAAAGAAAGAGAGTATACGTCCCTTTATGTAGTCAAACTTAGGTATGTATATTATTAAATATGTTAGTAAAATTATTGCTAGGCAGAAAAATGCTATAAGAATAAATATATTAATTCCTGATGTAAAAATTAAAACAGACCAAGAGAAAACTACTAATAAAGTTTGCCCTATATCTGGCTGAACTATTAATAAAAGAGATATAATTGAGATAGTTAATGTCGTTAATATGAACTTAATCATTATATTAGTTTTTTCAGAACAAAAAATGGCTGCCAAAAAGACTATTAAAAACGGTTTTAGAAGTTCTATAGGTTGAAACCTTGGTAAAAAAAAGAGATCTATCCATCTCTTAGAGCCCTTGACCTCAACACCTATAATTGGAACTAACACTAATGAAATTAAAGAAACAAAAAAAAGTACTATTGAATATTTAATTAATTTTTCTTTCTTAAAAGAAGAAAATATAAAAACAATAAATATCCCAATAACAACATATATTAAGTGTTTAAAAAAAAAGAAGTAACTATTTGTGTTTAATTTATCAGAGGCTATTAAAGAAGTAGAGACTAAAGAAAAGAAGAGACCAATAATAAATAATAAACTAATTATAAAAAAAATAGATTTATCAATATTTTTCCACCACTGATAATAAAATTTATAAAGAAAACTATCTGTTCGCATTTACATATTTTTTTATTATTTGATTGAAATATGAACCTCTGTCCTCAAAATTTTTAAAATTATCAAATGATGCTCCAGACGGACTAAATAAAATTATACTTTTTTCTCTTTTATTATATTTAATTTCTAAAAATATTTGATTAAGTGTATCTTTTAAATTTTTAAACGTTTTAATTGTTAATTTATTTTTAAGATTTTTAATAAATTCTACTTGATGATTACCAAATATATAGCCCTTGAAATTTTTACATTGAAATTTAGTAAGATTAAACTTGTCTCCTTTTTTTGGTATACCACACAAGATCCAGTAAACATTTTTAAGGTTTTTAAGAAGGTTCTCTGATGATGCCATGCTAGTAGATTTTGAATCGTTAATTATAGTTAAATATTTATTATCAAAAATTATTTGTTGACGATATTTTAGTCCTTTAAATTTATTTATTGTTGATAGTAATTTTTTATTATTAAGATTTAAAATTTGGCATATTTTTAAAACAAAAATTAAATTTTCTCTATTACCAGATGACATGAAATACTTATTTATTATTTTTTTAAAAATTGGAAGTTGGAGCGAAGTATCTATTTTAATAATTTTTTGTTTATATTTTTTGCTTCTCAATTTTTTGATGATAATAGGATCGTTTCTTTTTACAAAAGTTATAGATTGTGGAGTTTGTGAATCTAACAAACTAAATTTAGCTTCTATATAATTTTTAAAATTTTTGTGCCTTTCAATGTGATCAGGTGTGATATTAAGAATTACTGCATATTTTGATTTAAAAATTTTACTATATTCAAGCTGATAAGAGGATGCTTCAATTACAAAAAAAGTTTTTTTTGAAATTTTTTTTTCTGATAGAATGGGATTACCAATATTTCCAACAAGTCTAGCATCTTTTTTGTGATCCCTTAAAACATCATATAAAAGTTTTGCGGTAGTAGATTTTCCGTTAGTGCCAGTGATCGTAACACTATCATTACTAAAAAATGAAAAAAATACGTCAAGATCTGTATAAACTTTAGAAGAATTTTGCTTTAGATATTTTGATAATTTACATTTGGAAAAGTCTATACCTGGGCTTATTATTATAAAATCAAAATCACATTTAAGTATTTTGGTGAATGAAATACTTTTTTTATCAAATCTGAGATTATTTTGTGGATTGTCATCAAATAAGTTTATTTTAGCTTTTTGTCTTAAAAAATTATAAGTAGATATTCCACTTTTACCTAATCCATAAATTAATATTTTTTTTTTTAAAAAAATATTATTGATTTTGTTCATTATCTTAACTTTAAAGTCGCTAATCCTATCATTGCTAAAATGATAGAGATGATCCAAAATCTTATTACCACTGTTGACTCAGGCCATCCTTTCTTCTCAAAGTGGTGATGAATTGGTGCCATTTTAAAAATTCGTTTTCCAGTTAGTTTAAAGGAAATAACTTGAACCATCACAGAAACTGCTTCAAGTACAAAAAGTCCACCTGTTATTGCAAGAACAATTTCATGTTTAGTTATTATTCCAACTGCTCCAAGGGATCCTCCTAAGGACAAGGATCCGGTATCTCCCATAAAAATTTTAGCTGGTGGAGCATTGAACCATAGAAAACCTAAACAAGATCCTATGATTGCTCCGCAGAAAATTGAGATTTCACCTGTGCCCTCTATGTATGGTATTTGTAAATAATCAGAAAAAACAATATTTCCAGTTACATAACTTATAAATGCAAAGCATCCTGCAACCAGAATAACTGGAACTGTCGCTAAACCATCTAAACCATCAGTTAAATTAACTGCATTAGATGAACCAATTAAAACAAACACAGCGAATGGTATAAAGAACCATCCCAAATTAATAATTAAGTTTTTAAAGAATGGAAAATATAAGTTTGTTATGTTCTGACTCTCTACATAATAAATAAAAAAACAAACTCCTATAATTGCTAAAATAATCTGAGAAATTATTTTAAATTTTGATGAGACACCAGAAGAATTACTGTGTTTAATTTTTTTATAATCATCTATAGCACCTAAAACACCAAACGAAATAGCAATATAAATACAAAAAAGAATATTTATATTTGTTAAGTCCCCCCAGCACAAAACTGAAACTAATAAACCTATTAATATAATTACACCGCCCATTGTTGGCGTTCCAATTTTTTTTACAATGTGCTCTTCAGGCCCATCATCTCGAATAGGATTTAAAATTTTTTGGCTTGAAAAATACTTAATAAAAGGTCCACCAATAATTAGGACAATAGCTAATGATGTAAATAGAGACAATCCAGTCCTAAAAGTGATATATTTGAAAACATTCAAAAAACCAAACGTGTCAACTAAGTTAAGTAAAAATTGATAAAGCATTTAATTTGTACCTTTTAATTCTTTTACAATCTTATTGAAACCTGTCGCATTTGAGGCCTTTATCATTAAGAAATCATCATTATCAACGTTATTTTCAATTAGATCGTTTATTTGCAATTTAGTCTTTAAAACTGAGCCTTTTTTAAGATTAGAAATTTTATTATATAAGAAGGAAATTTCCTTTCCTTTGACAAAAACTTTATCAATATTTGTTCTATTAATTATTGGTGCTATAGATTCATGAAGTTTTTTTGAATGATGCCCCAGCTCCAACATATCACCAAGTATAAGATACTTTTTAGCGTTTTTCGTTTTGATCTTGTCATAGTTTAATATTGCAGTCCTTAAAGACAATGGATTTGAATTATAACTTTCATCAATTAAATTTATAATTTTTTTATTCACTTTAATTTTTTTTATATCACCCCTTCCCTCTGGAGTTCTAAAATTTAGAAATATATTTTTATCTAATTTTAAAATATTAAAGAAAACATTTTTAACAGTTAATGCTGCTAATATGTTATAAATATAATTTTGGAAATCATTTGAAACTATAAAATCTTTTTTAATTTTATTTATTTTAATACTGATTTTGTATTTTTTTTTGGATTTTACAATATCATGTAGTTTAATATCTGCATATTGGTTGTTTATTCCAAAAGATAATACTTTAAGTTTCTTTTTATGCGCTATTTTATTATGCAAACCAAAAAAAGCGTCATCAGCGTTAAGGACTACATAGCCATTATCTTTGGTATTATCAATTATTTCAGCTTTTGCTAAAGCTATTTGTCTTATGTTTTTAAAATTTTTGGCATGTGCGTAGTTAATATTTGTAATTACACTTATATCAGGTTGAATAATTTTTGAGAGTTGATCTATTTCTCCTTTTTTATCCATTCCCACTTCAATAATACCATAATCATCATTTTGGTTTATATTAAAAAGACTCAAGGGAACACCATATTTATTATTATATGATTTTGAAGAAATAGTTGTTTTAGATAATTTTTTTAAGGTGTTACCCAACAATTCCTTTAGAGAAGTTTTTCCACAACTACCTGTTATGGCAATAATATTTGTAGAAATATTTTTCCTAAAAATTTTTGCAGTTTCTGTAAGCAAACCTAAGGGGTTTATTGAGCTTGCTTGTTTATTAATAGGTAGTTTTTTTTGAATTTTATTTACTACAGTTATTGATGCCTTTTTTTGAATTGCTTGTTCAACAAATTTATTACCATCATTTTTTTTTCCTTTAATTGCAAAAAAAATATCATTTTTTTTAACACTCTTGGAATTTATGCTAGCTTTATTAATTACTGATTTAGATGATAGAATATTTCGATCAAATCTTTCATTAAGAATGTTCAATTTTAAATTTTTAGATAGTTTAAAATTCTTTTTTTTGATTGAACTTAAAATTATTTGCCTATCTGATAAAAAAACTTTTTTATTTCCAATTTGCTGAATTTTTTCATGGCCTTTACCTGCAACGATTAAAACATTTCCTGTATTTAAGTTATTTATTGCTTTCACAATTGCTTCTTTTCTATTAGAAATTTCAATAATTTGATTTTTTTTTATACCCCTTTTAATCTCATTTCTAATTTTCTTAGGCCTTTCATGTCTTGGATTATCATCTGTAAGATAAATTTTATCCGCATATTTATCAGCTATTTTGCCCATTTTTGATCTTTTGCCTTTATCTCTGTCACCACCGCATCCAAAGAGCACAGAAATATGCTTGTCTGGGAATTGTTCTCTAATATTTAGAATACAAGTTTGTAAAGCATCTGGTGTATGAGCGTAATCAAGGAATACTAATGATTTGTTTTTAATTTTTCCTATTTTTTCAAATCTACCCTCAACTGAAGATAGTCTAGGAATAACA
>CABXVD010000003.1 GCA_902515625.1 uncultured Pelagibacteraceae bacterium
AAGATATGGGTATAGATAAAGAAGGAAATAAAAAAGATAGTTTTGAACCAGGTATTGAGTTATTGGGAAAAGTTACAGTTTTTGCGGAAGGCTGCAGAGGCCATCTTGGAAAAGAATTAATTCAAAAATTTGCATTAAATAAAGGAAAAGATCCACAACAATACGGGATTGGGTTTAAAGAAATTTGGGAAATTGATGAGAAAACCCACGATGAAGGTCTAGTAATGCACACAGCTGGATGGCCATTAGATAACAACACTTACGGCGGAAGTTTTATGTATCATGCAGAAAATAAACAGGTTTTTTTAGGATATGTCATAGGTTTAGATTATAAAAACCCTCATTTATCTCCATACGATGAGTTTCAAAGATTTAAAACTCATCCAGCTATCAGGAAAATTATAGAAGGTGGAAAAAGAATTTCATACGGTGCAAGAGCTTTAATTGAGGGAGGTTTTCAAAGTTTACCTCAGATGTTTATGCCAGGAGCATTGTTAGTTGGCTGTGATGCGGGAACTTTAAATATGCCAAAAATCAAAGGCTCTCATACAGCTATGAAAAGTGGGATAATAGCTGCTGAAACTATAAATGAGCATTTAAATGATAATAAAGATTTATCTATATTTGAGCAAAAATTTAAAAATAGTTGGCTTTATAAAGAATTGTTTGAGGCAAGAAATGTCAAACCTAGTTTTAGTTGGGGATTAATATTAGGAATAATATTTACAGGTATAGATCAAATTTTATTTAGAGGAAAAATGCCTTTTACTCTTAAGCATAAGCACGCTGATCATGAGACCTTAAAACCAGCTAAAGATATGCCAAAAATAAATTATCCAAAATATGACAATGTTTTAACTTTTGATAAAACGAGTTCAGTTTATTTAACAGGTACAAATCATGCAGATAATCAGCCAGTTCACTTAAAACTTAAAGACCCTAATTTACCAATTAATTATACTTTAGAAAAATTTGATGAACCTGCTCAAAGATATTGTCCTGCAGGAGTTTATGAAGTTCAAAAAGAAAATGAAGTAAATAAATTTGTCATCAATTCACAAAACTGTATTCACTGTAAAACTTGTGACATTAAAGAACCATCACAAAATATTATTTGGGTAACTCCTGAGGGTGGAGGTGGACCTAAATATGGAAATATGTAAATTAAGATAAATCTATTGCAAACTTTTTTAAAGTTTCAATTGGAACATATTTTAAGGTATTTTGATGAGTTCTTTTCAAGAAAATAGGACAAGCCTTTTCAGCCTCAACTGCTTTTGCATACCAACTAGCACATAAGCACCATCCATCACCATCTTTTAACCCAGGAAATCCGAATTCTGGATGTGGTGTGATTAAATCATTACCTGCTTCTTTTAACCATTCTAAACATTCAGTCGTTACTTTTGCACAAACAGTATGTACGCCGTGATCATTTTCATCAGTATTACAACATCCATCTCTTAACCATCCAGTTAAAGGATCATTAGAGCATTCTTCTAGATCTTCACCTAGAACATTTTTTTGTTTTTCTTTCATTTAAATCTTAGTTGGATTTGGTTGACCTTTGTAAACTTCTTCAGGATCAAATTTTTTTTCTTCCTCTAAAAACTTCATTTCAACTTTTCGACCATTTTCAATTGGACCTGTTGGGATAGATCTATAAAAACATGATCGATAACCAACATGACAACTAGCACCGTCCCCAATATCAACGGTTAACCAAATAGAGTCTTGGTCATCATCAATTCTAATTTCGGTAACTTTTTGAGTAAAGCCACTAGTCTTACCTTTGTGCCAAATAGCTTTTCTAGATCTACTAAAATAGTGAGCCTCTTTAGTTTCAATTGTTTTTTTTAATGCTTCTACGTTCATATAACCATGCATAAGAATATCTTTTGTTTGAGAACACATAGTAATTACAGGAATTAGGCCATCGTTATCAAATTTTGGTGATAAAAGATTTCCTTCTTCAATTTCCTTCACATTTTCTCTTTTTTTGAACATATGTAGTGACTATTTAGCATAAATCTCACTATATTAAATATTTTAAAATTAAGTAATTACTGTATAAAAAGGCGCTATGAAATTAGTAAAAGATACAGACAATAAAATTGTTGAAACAAGCGAAGTTACTGACAAAGAAGCTGAACAGGCTTTCAAAACTATTCTAACTTGGTTGGGTGAAGATCCTAACAGAGAAGGACTTTTAGAAACTCCAAAAAGAGTAATGAAGGCATACAAAGAATATTTTGGTGGGTACAAGGTTGATCCAAATAAAATTTTAGATAAAACTTTTGGAGATGTAGATGGATATGACGATATGGTTATTCAAAAGAATATTTCAGTTCAAAGTCATTGTGAACATCATATGGCTCCAATTATTGGAAAAGCACACGTTGCTTATATTCCAAAAGAAAGAGTTGTAGGATTAAGTAAACTTGCAAGAGTTGTAGAAGTATTTTCAAAAAGACTACAAACGCAAGAAAGATTAACAATGCAAATAGCTAAGACTTTAATGGAATCTTTAGATGCAAAAGGTGTAGCTGTTACAATAGACTCTACTCATCAATGTATGACTATGAGAGGAATCAAAAAAGAACAAGCAACAACTGTAACAAATTATTACTTAGGACAATTTAAAGAAGACCTAAGTTATCAAAATAGATATTTAAGATTTATAAGTATACCAAAAGATTAAAGTGTCTGATCAATTCAAAGCATTAATCGTAAATCAAGAGGGCGAAAATTTTACGAGAGAAGTTAAATCAATTGATAAAAGCTTCTTAAAACATGGTGATGTAACTGTCCAAGTAGATTACTCAGATTTAAATTTTAAAGATGGAATGATTCTAAAAAATGGTGGAAGATTAGTAAAAGAATTTCCTCACATTCCAGGTATAGATTTTGCAGGAAAAGTTTTAGAAAGTGAAAACCCTAAGTTTAAAGAGGGTGATGAAGTAATTTTAACAGGCTTTAGAGTAGGTGAAATTTTCTATGGTGGTTACTCACAAATAGCAAAAGTAAATGCAGATTTTTTGGTAAAAAAACCTGACAACTTAACAACCAAGCAAGCAATGATTTTAGGAACAGCAGGCTTCACTTCATTAATGAGTGCTTTTGCAATTCAGGCTAGGGAAAGTATTTTATTAGGTGAAAAAGTAAACGATGTACTTGTGACCGGTGCTACAGGAGGAGTTGGGAGTGTAGCAATTATGGCATTAACAAAACTAGGTTACAACGTGACTGCAGTTACAGGAAAAGATTCTAAGTCAGATTATTTAAAGTCTTTAGGTGCTAAAAACATTGTAAATAGAGCTGAATTTGACAAAGATCCAAGACTTATAGACAAAGGATTATGGGACGGAGTAGTAGATACAGTTGGTGGAAAAATTTTAGCAAATGCAATTGTTCAAACTAAACCTAATGGAATTGTAGCAGTTTGTGGCAATGCAAATAACAACGAGTTAAATACAAGTGTCATTCCATTCATGTTAAGAGGTATTAAGCTTTGGGGTATGGACTCTGCTAATTGTAGTATCAAGAGAAGAGAATTTATTTGGGGTGAAGCTTCAAATTTGATTAATTTTGATTTGTTAGAAAAATCAATCTTAACTGTAGGTTTAGAAGAATTGTTAGAAACTTATCCAAAGATTTTAAAAGGTGAAATTTCTGGAAGAGTATTAGTGGATTTAAATAAATAATGGATTGGGATAAATTAAAAATTTTTCATGCAGTTGCTGAAGCTGGAAGCTTCACAAATGCTACTGTTAACTTAAATCTAAGTCAATCTGCTATAAGTAGACAAATTCAATCTCTTGAACAAGATTTAAAAGTTCAATTATTTGAAAGACATGCTAGAGGACTAACTCTTACTGAAAATGGTGAATACGTTTTTAAAACTGCTCATGAAGTAATTAGTAAACTTAAAGAGGTTGAAACATCACTGGGAGATCAAAAAAATAAACCTACTGGTAAATTAACTATCACTACTGTAAGAAGTTTTGGAACTCATTGGTTAACGCCAAGAATTCAGGAATTTATGACCTTAAATCCTGAAATAGAAATAGAATTAGTTTTTGACGATAAAGAATTAGATTTAAGCACTCGACAAGCTGACATAGGAATATTTATGAGAAGACCTAAACAGCTTAACTATATTCAAAAAAAATTAGTTGATATTAAGTACTATATCTATGGTTCAAGTAAATATTTAGAAAAAAATGGAATGCCAAAAACTATTACTGATTTAAACAAACATAAATTTATTTCATTTGGAAAAGGTGCACCATCACCAGTTTATAATCCTGATTGGGCTTTAAAACTTGGAATGCATGATGGAAAAAAAAGAAAAACAATTATGAAGGTGAATAGTGTAATGGGATTATTGCTTGCAGTGGAGACGGGCGTTGGCTTAGCTGCTTTGCCAGAATATTTAGTAACAGGCTCTTCAAAAGTTATAAAAGTACTACCAAAATCAGAAGGACCAATTACTGAGGCACATTTCGTTTACCCTCAATCCCTAAAAAATACCGCCAGAGTTCAAGCTTTTAGGAATTTCTTATTCAGCAAGATAGGTGACTGGAAATAATACTTAAAAGACAAATATTTTTTCTATAATCTATTAAAATCATTGAAAACTGCGACATTATATGCGATTGATAATCATTCGCATTGAGAATAATTCTCATTCGCAAATAAACATTAATATAAAGGGAGACATGAGAAAAATATCAATTTTAGCATTAATATTTTCTGTATTTGCATCATCTTTCGCGATTGCAAATGAAGTTAATATATTTAATGCAAGACACTATAAAGCCGATGCGGATCTTTATGGAAAGTTTACTAAAGCAACAGGAATTAAAGTAAATTTAATTAACGGTAAGTCAGGTGCTTTAGAGAAAAGAATCATTAGCGAAGGTGCAGACTCATCAGCTGACTTATACATCACGGCTGATGCTGGAAGATGTGGTGCCATGGATGCAAAAGGTCATCTTCAACGTGGCCTATCATCTGATGCTATAAGAGCTGCTGTTCCAAAAAGCTTTAGAACAAATAAATGGGTTGGAATAGCAAAAAGAGCTAGAATAATTTATTATTCACCAGAAAGAGTTACTGGTGCTGAGTTATCTGGAATGTCTTATGAAGGTTTAGCTGATCCAAAATGGAAAGGTAGATTAGTAATAAGAAAATCTAGTAATATTTATAATAAATCTCTTGTGGCTTCATTAATTGAAAATAATGGAAAAAAAGCTACAGCTGAATGGGCAAAAGGAGTTGTTGCAAATATGGCTAGAGACTCTAAAGGAAACGATAGAGCTCAGATAATGGCAGTAGCAGCAGGAGAAGCTGATATTGCAGTAGCTAACACTTATTATTTAGCTCTAATGTTATCTGGTAAAAAAGGTGCAGAGCAACAAGAAGCAGCTAAAAAAGTAAAAGCTTTCTTTCCTAATCAAAATGGTAGAGGAACGCATATGAATGTTAGTTGTGCAGCTCTAGTAAAAGGAGCACCTAATAAAGATAATGCAATTAAACTTGTAGAGTTTTTATTAACTCCAGAGTCTCAAGAGCACTTCACTAACAACACATTTGAGTTTCCAATGATTGAAGGTGTTTCACCAAGTCCATTAGTAGTAAATAATCTAGGATTAGATTTTCAACAAGATATGAATACTAAACTAGCTTCTTATGGAAAAAATCAAGCAGCAGCATTAGAAGTAATGACTGCAGCAGGTTGGAAGTAATAAATAAGTGAAAAAGAATTTATTTAGTTTTGATACAAATAATTCTTCTGATGCGAGCGGTTCACTAGTGGGTCAGATAACATGTGAACCATGCTCGTTGGAAGTTAAAAAAATCAAAAATAAAATAAATAATAGAAAATTATCAGATATTAAAGATCATGAGGTCATTTCAGACCTCACCCCCTTTAATAATTGACATAATTTTTCTTTTTAATGATTGTGCCCAATTCTAAAATCAGGATTTTTACCCTTTCCTAAATTAGTTTTGGGCATAAAAAAAATTTACTATAGAGGCTGCAATGATTGAAGGATTTAAAATACCAAATGTAACATTTAAGGTCAGAGAAGGTGATACTGCTGAAAATCAAGAAACTTGTTCAGTTGGGGGAAAATGGATTGAAAAAAATACAGATGATTTTTTTAAAGGAAAGAGAGTAATTTTATTTAGCCTTCCAGGTGCTTTTACACCCACATGTTCATCTCAACAATTACCTGGCTTTGAAAGTAACTTTACCAAGATTAAAGACCTTGGAATTGATGAAGTTTACTGCTGCTCTGTTAATGACTCTTATGTAATGAATGAGTGGGCAAAAAAAATGGGTATTTCCAACATAAAATTAATACCAGATGGTTCAGGACTATTTACCAAATATATGGGCATGCTTATCGCAAAAGATCATAATGGATTTGGTCAAAGAAGCTGGAGATATATGGCTGTAATTAAAGATGGGATAGTTGAAAAATGGTGGCAAGAACCAGGAATTAATAATTCAGGATCTGATGATGATCCTTATATAGAGACTACACCTGAAAATAGTATTAATTATTTATCATCAACAAAGTAAAGTTATATTAAAAAGATAATTTTATATTATAAACCCACTATGTTTAAGAGCTTAAATATTTGGTTTATATCCTCGTTACTAGTTTCTATAAGTGTATTAATTCCTATAGTTACTGTTTTTTACAGTTTTTTTGAGGACACATCTAATTATTTTACCATTCTTAAAGAAACCTTTCTTTTAGAATATATTTTTAATTCATTAGTTCTGTTAATCTCGGTTTTAGTTTTAACATTTATAATAGGAACTCTATCAGCTTATTTAGTTTCATTTTATAAATTCCCATTTAGTAATTTTTTTAAGTGGGCTTTAATATTATCATTCGCAGTTCCTCCATATATTTATGCTTACTCACTAACAGCTTTTTTTGAAAATTATGGAACCTTGTATTCAATTTTAAAAAATTTATTTGGACCAGGAAATTACAACCAGCATATTCCAAAATTAGATGGTTTGTTCGGAGCCGTTCTTTCACTTTCTTTTTCTTTGTTTGCTTATGTATATATTTTGACAAGGGCATCATTCTTATATCAGTCACAAAACCTAATTGATTTAGGAAGGAGTTTGGGATTTTCAAAATTTAAGTCTTTATATTCTTTAATTTTACCAGCCGCTAGACCCGCTATAGTAGCTGGTTTATCTCTTGTAGCGATGGAAACTTTAGCTGAATTTGGTGCAGTTGATTTTTTTTCAATTAACACTCTAACTACTGGAATTTATAATTCATGGATAGCGTTTGATGATTTAGCTTTTTCGAATAGATTATCTTTTTTTCTTTTAATATTTATTTTTGCACTTTTTATTTTAGAAAATTTATCTAGAAAAAGAGCAAAATATCACTCCAATACAAAAGGTGGTTTTAAGCAAAAAGAAAAAATACAGCTTTCTGGAATTAAAGCGTTTAATGCATTTTTTGTTTGTTTTATTATATTCTTTTTAAGTTTTTTATTCCCTTTGAGCCAAATGTTATATTGGACAGTCAAATTTCCTGAGAACTTTTTTGATCTTCAAGTAGTTACTCTAACTTTAAATACAATTTATTTAGTATTTTTATCAAGCATAGTTTTGATAATTTTTTCTCTTATTTCAAATTATGGGAACAGAGTTTCAAAAAATAAAGCTTTAAATATTTTATCTACTCTATCTATTTCTGGTTACGCAATTCCAGGGGTTATTCTAGCTGTAGCTTTCATAACTTTTATAGCATGGTTTGATGAAAATATTGTTCAAGCCCTAGGCTTCTTGTCTATAAAAAAAATGTTTATAGGATCTATCCTTGGTTTAGTTCTAGTTTATTTTGTAAGATTCTATTCTTTGGCATTTAATGGAATAAAATCTGGATATGAAAAAATTAATATCTCTGTTGATGAAAGTTCTTATCTTCTTGGTTATTCTAAACAAAAAACTTTCACGAATATTCATGTTCCTTATCTAAGAAATTCACTTTTATTCGTCTTAATCTTAATTTCTCTTGAAATTATAAGAGAACTTCCAATTACACTGATTTTAAGACCATTTAACTTTGAAACATTTGCAACAACAGCATATATATCAGCATCTGAGGATTTACTAGAGGCAGCTGCAGTACCATCTTTATTTTTAATTTTAATTGCAACAACATTTATTATGCTTACATCTAATTATATTTTAAGGGAAAATGAGTAAAAACTTTTTAGAAATTAAAAACGTTGACTTTGCCATAGGTGGTAAAACAAAGGTAAAGAATGCATCTTTTGAAATTGAAAATGAGGGAGAAACTTTATGTATTCTTGGACCATCTGGTATTGGAAAAACAACAATACTCAGAACAATTGCTGGATTAGAGACGATTGACAAAGGTACAATTCAATTAAAGGGTAAAATTTTATCTTCTAAAAAAGAAAATATAGAACCAGAGCACAGAAATATTTCTTTAGCATTTCAGGATAACAGTCTCTTTCCACATTACACTGTAGAAAAAAATATATTAATAGGAGCTGATAAAAATAAAGAAAAAAAAAAGAAAAAACTTAGTTTTAAAGAAATAATAAAGTTACTAGATATATCAAAAATATTAAATAAATATCCACATGAGATAAGTGCAGGTGAGGCACAAAGAGCCTCTCTTGCAAGATCCCTGTTAACACAACCTGATCTTTTATTATTAGATGAACCTTTATCTAATGTTGACCAAAGTTTTAAAGAGGAAATTCAAGTAAGATTAAAAAAAATACTAAGCAGATTAAAAATAACAACTATAATAGTTACTCATGACTCTTATGAGGCTTTTTATCTAGGTAATAAATGTGCAATTGTATTAGATAGTCAAGTAAAGCAGTTTGATGATCCTTATAATGTTTATCATTTTCCAAACTCAGTTGAAGTAGTGAATTTTTTAAATAGGGGAATATTAATTCCTGCTAAGGTAACGGGAGAAAATTCATTAGAAAATAAAGATTTAGGAACAATTAAAGGTAATTTTATTAAACACTACCCAAAAGGTTCTGAAGTTCAATTGCTATTACAACCAGAAGATCTCGAGCATGATGATCGAAGTAACCTTAAGTTAGAGGTAGTTGATAGGAAATTTAGAGGAACAAATTTTATTTATACTTTAAAGACCAATAGTGATTTATTGATCCCTGTTTTTGTTCATTCTCATCATGTTCATCAGCATGAAGTTGATGAAAAATTCGGTATTAAAAGACCAATTAATATTGATCATATAGTTTGTTTTTAATACAAACAAAATAAATGCTCTCAAAAAAACAGTTATTTTCAAGAGGTATGCTTGATATTGCTCCTCATATGCTTTCAGTAATTCCTTTTGGAATAATTTGTGGAGCAATTGGTGTAGACCTAGGTTTTAATCCATACTTAGTTTACGCTATGTCCATCATTATATTTGGAGGAGCCTCACAAATAGTTTTTTTACAATTATTATCTGGTGGAGCTTCGTCTTTAGTAGCTGTTACGTCAGTAGGCGTAATTAATTCAAGACATTTGTTATATGGAGCAGTTTTATCTGAGTATTTAGAAAAATTATCTTTTATTAAGAAGCTATTAATTTCTTATGTGGTGGTTGATCAAGGATTTGCCGAGTCTAATAAATTTTTTAAAAAAAATAAAACAGAACAATATTTACATTATCACTTACTAGGCACAGGAATTACAATGTGGGTTTGCTGGCAAATAGCAACTCTTGCAGGGATAATATTAGGTTCATTTGTTCCCGAAGAGCTTGGATTAAAATTTGCAATTCCCTTAACTTTTATAGCAATTGTTGTTCAAGATTTAAAAAAATTGGATCACGTAATTGTAATGCTTGTCTGCGGTATTAGTTCTTTATTATTTTTTGAAGCACCATTTAAATCTTATATTCTTATTTCACCTGTCATAGCTTTATTCGTTGCAGCATTATTATTGAGGTTAAAAAAATGACCTGGCTATCAATTACAATTGCTGGAATATTAACTTATTTTACTAGAATGACTATGATTGTTCTAGTTAGAAGAGATCTCCTTGGTGAAAAAATTAAAGCTGTATTAGCTTATGTTCCATCTGCAGTATTTCCTGCAATTATATTTCCTGCAATATTTATTAATGATTATGGCACTTATATAGAAATGAATGATCCTAAAATATTTGGAGCTTTAGTTGCAATTATTGTTGGTTATTTTTCAAGAAATGTTATTGCAACTATATTCTCTGGCCTTTTATCTTATTGGATAATCATATTTGTCTTTTTATCTTAACTATTCTCAGTCTGTTAAACCCAGTTAACGCATAGCTGTTTTGACCAAATACAGTTATTCAAAATCTTCATTAACTATATAAGTAAGTTAATTAATTTAAGAATTCATATTTATTTTTGATTAATTATCTCTCTTGTTATTTATAACTTATGCCTCTTTCCAAAAGGGGCATAACTAAATATTTCCTAGTTTTAGATTTCTAGAAATATTATGGTCTATCATTTTTGGTTTTGATAAATTTAAATTAGACATAATTTCAATATATTGATCTACATTTTCTACTTGTAGTCTTGGGTTGTACTCTTTTTCTTTGCCGATAGTACTAGATTTTTTTCCATTATAATCATGACCAGGATAAAGAATTGTTTCCTCAGGTAATTTTAATAATTTGTGAAAAAGAGAATGATAAGCATCCTTAGAGCTACCATTTTGAAAATCAGTTCTCCCAGTCCCATTAATTAAAAGAGTATCGCCAGAGAATAAATAGTTATCCATTAAAAAACTGTAACTATCTGAAGTATGACCGGGGGTAAACATTGCTCTGATTTTTAATTGGTCTATTTTAATTATTTCATCATTCTTAAGTTTAATGTCTACAGTTTCAGCAGGGGAATTTTCTCCCATAATTGTTGTACAATTTGTATTAATTTTTAATTTTGAGGCACCAGTAATGTGATCAGCATGAATATGTGTATCTATTACTTTCACTAGTTTTAAATCAAGTTCTTTTAAATGAGTTATATATTCATCAACATTTTCTAAAACTGGATCTATAATGATTGCTTCGCGACCTTTTGCCGAAGCTATTAGATAAGTATAAGTCGATGATTTTGTGTCAAACAGTTGTTTAAAAATCATTTTTTATTATTATCAAATAATTATGATTAGCTCCACATTTCATTGGGCATGTAAACACACATGGAAAAGAAGTGCAAAAAATACTGCTTGGTGTTTGTTAGGTTGTGCTATCGGCGATTTTGGAACTATATTATTTTTTCAATTAACTAAAATACCTTTTCCACTGCTAGGCATAATGATTTTAGCGATTATAAATGGACTAATCACAAGCATAATATTAGAGACTATAATTTTAATACGACAAGGTTTCTCATTTAATGGAGCAGTAAAAACAGCATCAGGCATGAGTTTAATTTCTATGCTAAGTATGGAAATTATGATGAATTCAACAGATTATATTCTAACTGGTGGTGCTATTCTTACTTGGTGGGTTGTACCTATTATGCTGATCGTAGGTTTTTTAACTCCATGGCCTTACAATTACTGGAGATTAAAAAAGTTTGGAATTAACTGTCACTAAATATTTTAGAGAATTTTTTTTAACAAATTTTCATTAAAAAATAGCTTATGAATTATGACAGCAAAAATATGAAGCGCAATTAGAGCTATAATTGTATAATTAGAGAATATATGAATATTATAAAATTGATCAGCTAATACAAAGTTATCTTGGATTTTAATTTCTTTGAAAAATATCACCAATGTTTCACCATTAAATAATTTTTTTAAAATACCCGAAATGGTTATTGATAAAATTGCCACATATAAAAGAATATGATTTAATTTAGCTATAAATTTTTGACCTTTAAAAATACTTGGATCTAATTTTGGTGTGGGGTTAAAAATTTTGTTCAGTAATCTAATAATAACTAAGTAAAATATTGATAAGCCTATTATAATATGAATATTTTCTATACTTAATCTTTCTTCCCCAAAATCAAGATCAACTAAATAAAAACCAAGAGGGATTTGAATTAGTAGTAATATTGCGCTCAGCCAATGTAACAGCTTTGAAATAATACCATACTCTGTTAAGGTATTTTTAACATGCATACATTAGTAAAACATATAACTAGTTGGTTTGGTATTGTTTTGTTGTCTCTTTTTTTCACAGTAGTTGGAACTAAAAGTATTGCTGATCAGTCTGTAGAGGAAATTATTAAAGGAAGAAAAGCCCTTTTTAGTAAGAATTACAGTACAGCAAAACGAGTTCAAGCCTTATCTTCAAATGGAGACTTTGACAAAGCAAAAGAGTTAATGATTGAAATGAGTGAAAATTATAAAACATTACTAGGACTATTTCCTGAAAATACTCAAGAAGGATTTAAGACAGAGTCTTTACCTTTAATTTGGGAGGAGAAAGATGCTTTTAATGCTTTGATGCAAAAGTCATCAGACAACATGATAAAACTGACTTCAGTTATTGAAGATAGTGATGATATTCGAGGTACTCTTCAAGAATTTATGTGGAGCAGCTGTAAGGCATGTCATAGTAAATATCGAATGCCTCACTAATTTTTTAAGCAGTGATTCCACAAAAAGTAATAGACCATCTTGATGAATATATTAGTCAGGAAATCTACGTTCAAATTGCTGTAATTAAAGGCAAAGAAAAAGTTTCAACAGAACTAGCTATAAATAGATATTTTAATAGTAATCATTTTAAAGATTTAGCAGAGGGGAGACCCTATGATCATTTTATTGAAGGATTAAGAGATAAATGTCTTGGAAAGTTAAAGAATTCACCAATGAGAAATACACCAACTGATGATCCAATAATTATTGAGCTACAAAATAAATTAAACAAATTAAGCGATGATCAATTAGATAATATTTATTGGGAAATAGAAACTGGTGAATTTTTTTCAGGAGAACAAATTAAAGAATTAGAGGAAATGCGTAATAATTTAATTTCGAAATTAATGATTAAAGAAAATTCAAAACAAGTTTCAGTGTTAAAGATAATTATGGGTTTTTGTGAAACTTATGAAAAATTATGTCAAAAAAAATATCCAGAAGCACCACTTCCACTAGAAATTTTAAAATCTATTAATTAAGTTTTTAAGGGTTCGCTCTTTAAGAAATTACCTAAAGAGCTCCCTTATATTGCCTCTTTGGCATTTAAATCCAAAAGGATTTTATTATTTTTTTGTTTTTGAAATATAAAGCTGTTCAGCTAAGTGTCAGGTGGTGATAGTTTTAACATAATAACCTCCTTATAAAAAAGATAATTATAATTAAATAAATTTCAATTAATTTATTTTAATTTTAGTAAAATATATTTCTTGAATACAACCTAGTGCTTTAGTAAATTCCCGGTATCTAAAGTCAGTCTTTAAATTATTTTTTATTTATCAATTCACTAATAAAATTTTCTCCATATCCTTGATCAACTGCTTTTTGGAAATAATTTTTATTTACCTCAGCAACTTTTTCAGCTTCTGGAAAATCTTTTAAGAGATCTTGTATATAAGTTAAATCTTTTACTGAATTACTAGCTGTAAATTTAAATCCGGTAAAATCACCCTTTAATAAATTATCAAATACTCGATTTAATGCTGCTGAATTTCCAGAACCTAGCTTTGCTACATTAAATACTTTTTGTAAATCTAAACCTAATTCTTTAGCACCTATAACTAAATGATTTACTAAAGCGCCATTACCTAAAGTTAAAAAATTGTTTAAAAGTTTTGATTTAGCTCCCATACCAACTTCTCCGAAATAAAAGTATTCTTTACAAAAACATTTTAAATAAGGTTCAGCCTTTTTAAAATTCTCCTTAGAGGCACCAACGATACCACCTAAAACACCTTCTTCTGCCTGAACAGGACCACCCATTACAGGACATTCCACATAGCTAATATTATTTTTTTTATAAATAGTATCAGTTTCAATAGAACCTGATTTGTTATGAGTGGTAATATCAATAACTATTGTTTTATCATTTAATATTTTAGATATTTTTTCAGAAATTGATTTTGCAATTGGTGTGTTGGTAACACACATAAATAGAGCGTCTAAATTCTTATTAGCAAAATCCTCAAAAGAATTAACTTCTTCAGCTCCTTCTTTGACTATCTTTTCAATGGGTTTTCTATTTTTGTTAGCTATTACAAAAAGTTTATTGTTATTTTTTAGAATATTTTTAGCTATTCCATAACCCATATATCCAACACCAATAAATCCAACATTTTTCATAAGTATCCTTAATTTAAGTTGTTTTCCCCTCTGTTCTAATAAACATTATACCAAAAATTATAATTCCTATAACACCTATAATTTTATTATAATCAAATGGCACACCAAAAATTATGAAGTTTATAATTGTTGACCAGACTAATTGAGAATATTGAAAGTTAGTTACAAATGACAAATTTGAAAGCTGAATTGCATAAATAATTAAAGAATGACTAACAAACCCGGCAACACCAAGAAGAGTTAAATAAAGCCAGTAAATATTTTTTTCTAAAGGAACCCAATTAAAAAATATAAATACACTAAAAATGATTGCTCCTAATATTGAGGTATAAAAAATTGCAGCAAATGGATCATTATCTCCTGAAACAACTTTTGTAAAAAATTGATAAAGAGCCCAACAAATTGGAGGAACAATAGGGAATATCAAATCTGGTGTAAATATTCTCATACTTGGTCCCAACGAGTAAATAATTGAACCAAAGCTTAGAAGCATTAAAGCAATTCCTTTTGGAGTTAAAATATCTTTTAAAAAATATGCTGAAAGTAAAGAGACTATTAATGGTGCTGTAAAGAAAACAACATAAATATCAACTAAGTCAAATTTTTGTAATGAGTAGAACATAAATGTTGTAGCAGTAACCATTAAAGTTGATCTAATTATTTGAACTTTAAAATTTTTCTTTAAATTAACTTTTGGTTTAAAAATTAGAAAAAATATAATTAGAGAAATTAGATGAAAGAAAAACCTTCCCCAAATTGCTTGAGTGACAGGCATTACTGTTCCTAAGTATTTTGCGGTTGAGTCCATGCAAACAAACATGAAAAAACCACCAGCAGCTAATAGGATTACATTTAATAATGAAGTATGTTGTGGCACTGTGAGATTTAAAATTACATTACAACGCCTACTTGCCAAGGATTAAACTCCTCGTCACCGTAGCCATTGATCTCACTTTTTGATTTATTTCCTGATGCTGTGTTAACTACTAATTCAAATATATTTTGACCAACTTCTTCTACTTTTTCTTTACCTTCTGCAATAGTTCCACAATTTATATCCATGTCTTCTGACATTTTTTCATACATAGCAGAATTAGTTGAAAGCTTCAGACTTGGAACAGGCTTGCATCCAAAACAAGATCCACGACCTGTAGTAAAGCAAATTACATTTGCTCCAGATGCAACTTGTCCTGTTACAGATACTGGATCGTAACCAGGTGAGTCCATAAAATTAAATCCTTTATTTTTTAAAGGTTCAGCATATTGCAAGACATCTTGAAGTATAGAATTTCCACCTTTAGCAACTGCACCTAATGATTTTTCTAGTATAGTTGTAAGACCACCTCTTTTGTTACCTGGCGCAGGATTGTTATCCATTGAGCTGTTATTGATTGAAGTATAATGTTTCCACCATTCAAGTCTTTTAATAAGTTTATCTGCAGTTTCTTGAGAATTTGCTCTATTAATTAACAAGTGTTCTGCACCATAAATTTCTGGAGTTTCAGATAAAATTGAACTTCCTCCTTTTTTTACCAAAAGATCTGCAGCAATTCCTAATGCTGGATTTGCAGTTATCCCAGAATAACCATCGGAACCTCCACACTGTAAAGCAAGTGTTAAATGACTAACAGATTGAGAAGTTCGCTTAACATTGTTTGCTTCTGATAATAAATTTTTTATTTGTGATAAAACTTTATTTACAATTTTTTTTGTACCACCCTCATCCTGAATAGTAAGGAAATGAATTCTGTTATGCTTTTTCAAAGACTCGTCAAACAAACTAACTTGTGCACATTCACAACCCAAACCTATAACAAATACATGTGAAAAATTTGGGTGATTTTTAAATCCATCTATAGTTCTTTGGAACATTTGCATTCCTTCACTTTCAGTATTCATTCCACATCCTGTAGAGTGAGTAATTGGTACTATCCCATCAATATTTGGATAATCTTTTAAAATATTAGAGTATTTTATTTTTTCGACAATCATCTTTGTTACAGTGGCTGAGCAATTAACAGTGCTTACTATTCCAATATAATTTCTTGTAGCTACTTGTCCATTATCTCTTAAAATACCATTGAAGAATGTATCAGCTTTTTCATCCACAATATGTTTCTTGTCTGTAACTTTAAAATCTCTTTTGAATTCTCTAAATTCTAAATTATGTGAGTGTACATGTTGTCCAGGTTTAATATCGTCTAATGCAAAACCGATAATTTGATCATATTTTATTATAGGATCGCCTTTTTTAATAGTTTTTAAACAGACTTTATGACCAAAAGGTATTGGATCAACAGTACTGATTTCATGACCTTCAATTTTAGTTTTTTCAGGAATGATAAATTGACTTACGCCAACATTGTCATTCTGATTTAAAACTATTAGATTATTCATTAAATTATTATATAACTATTATTTTAAACAGACCATTATAAATATTATGCCAAAAAAAAGGAAAAAGAGTTTCAGAAGTCATCATTGGTTTAATAATCCAAAAAATCCAGATATGACTGCTCTTTATTTAGAGCGTTATTTAAATTATGGACTTACTAGAAAAGAATTACAATCTGGAAATCCTATAATTGGAATTGCGCAATCAGGCAGTGATCTTTCCCCCTGTAATCGACATTTTTTATCTTTAAGTAAAAGGATTAAAGATGGAATAAGGAGAGCAGGCGGTATTCCTATGGAATTTCCAACACATCCAATTCAAGAAACAGGCAAAAGACCAACAGCTATGCTAGACCGAAATCTGTCATATTTATCTTTAGTAGAAGTTTTGTATGGTTATCCAATTGATGGAGTAATATTAACAACTGGATGTGATAAAACCACTCCAGCTGCATTAATGGCTGCAGCGACCGTCAATATTCCTGCAATCGTTTTATCTGGCGGCCCAATGTTAGATGGAGTTTATAAAGGAAAATTAGCTGGCTCAGGAATGGTAGTCTGGGAAGCTAGAAAAATGTTAGCTAAAGGAGAAATAAAGTATGAAGAGTTTATGGACATGGTTTCATCATCTTCACCAAGTGCTGGGCATTGTAATACAATGGGAACAGCATCCTCTATGAATTCAGTAGCTGAGGCATTGGGAATGTCCTTACCTGGTGGAGCAGTTACTCCTGCGCCTTATAGAGAAAGAGAACAAATCTCTTACGAAACTGGAAAACGAATTGTAGGAATGGTTCATGAAAATTTAATTCCTTCAAAAATTATGACCCGTAAAGCATTTGAAAATGCTGTTGTAGTTGCAAGTGCCATAGGTGGATCAAGTAACTGCACAACTCACTTGAGTGCAATCGCAAAACATATGGGAATTAAATTTGATCTTTCTGATTGGCAAAAACTAGGACACGATATTCCTTTGTTAGTTAATTGTCAGCCCGCAGGAGAATATTTAATGGAAAGCTTTCACAGAGCTGGGGCAATTCCGGCAGTGATGAAAGAATTAATTAAAAATAAAAAACTTCATACAAACATAAAGACTGTCACAGGAAAAACAGTTAAAGAGAATTTAAGAAAAAAAATTGATGTAGATAATAATGTAATTAAATCATTTAAAAATTCATTAGCAGAAAAAGCTGGCTTTTTAGTAATGAAAAGTAATTTTTTCTCTTCAGCTATAATGAAAACCTCAGTAATTAGTAAAGAATTTAAAGAAAGATATCTATCTAACCCTAAACACCCAAATGTATTTAATGGAAAAGCGGTAGTTTTTGAAGGACCAGAGGATTACCATAAAAGATTAAATAGTAAGAAATTAAAAATTGATGAAAATTCAATATTAATTGTAAGAGGCTGCGGGCCAGTAGGTTACCCCGGTTCAGCTGAGGTTGTTAATATGCAGCCACCTGACAGATTGTTAAAAAAAGGTATAAGTCATTTACCAACACTAGGGGATGGTAGACAGAGTGGTACTTCAGAAAGCCCTTCAATACTTCATGTTTCTCCAGAGTCAGCCGTAGGTGGAGATCTAGGAATTGTTAAAACTGGCGATAAAATGACTATAGACTTAAACAAAAGAAGGGTTGATTTATTAATTTCTAAATCAGAATTTAAAAAAAGGAGAAAAAATAAAAAGTTATTTAAGGCAAATAATCAAACTCCTTGGCAAGAGATTTTCAGAAATACTGTGGGACAGCTTGAAGATGGAGCATGTATTAATTCTCGAGGCAAATATTTAGATGTATCACACACCAAAGGTTTACCAAGAGATTCTCATTAATATATGCCAAAAATATTAGTTTCTAGAAAAATTTCTGATTTAGCAGAGGAAAAACTTAAAAAAGAATTTGATGTAACGCTTAATCTTAAAGATCAGCCTATTCCAGAAAGTGAATTAATAAAAATTATAAACAAATATGATGGAATGATTTCAACAGGTTTCGATAAAATTAGCGAGAACTTTTTCAATAATTTAAATGGAAAATTAAAAATTATAGCTCAAGTCGGTGTTGGTTATGATAATATTTTTATAAAAGCTGCAGAACAAAAAAAAATTAAAGTAACAAATACACCAAATGTTCTTAATGAGGCAGTTGCAGAAACAACTATTCTTTTGATATTAGCAGCATCTAGAAGAGTAGGAGAAGCTTATAATTTAGTTAGGTCAGACAATTGGAAAAATCAAAAACCAGATCTTACTGAATTTATGATAGGTAACTCTGTGACAGGTAAAACTCTTGGAATTATTGGGATGGGAAGAATAGGACGAATAGCAGCAAAAAGTGCCAAAGCATTTGGAATGAAAATTATTTATTATAACAGAAACAAACTGTCAGATGACTTAGAGGATGGTGCTAAATATTATTCAGATTTAAATTCAATGTTACCTGAGTGTGATTTTGTCAGCATTCACACACCAGCTACACCAGATACAAAACATATTCTAAACGCTTCAACCATTAGTTTGTTAAATAAAAATGCTGTAGTTATTAACACTTCAAGGGGATCAACCATTGATGATGATGCTTTAATAGATGCATTAGAAAATAAAAAAATTTATGCAGCAGGACTTGATGTTTTTAACAATGAGCCAAATTTAGATAATCGATATACAAAGTTAGATAATTGTTTTGTCTTACCCCATATTGGAAGTGCAACTCACGAAACTAGATTAGCAATGAGCATGATGGCTGTAGATAACATTTATTGTTTTTTTAATAATAAACCTTTGATTTCAGAAGTAATTTAACACAACTCAAAGTTGAAACTTAAAAGATATATATAATTTCTATACATAAATTAAATGCGCACATGTTGAAAACTAATTTCATTTGTGTTTTAATTTATCAAATAAACATAAACGAGAGGAAGATAATGTTTAAATTAATATCAAAAACTATAGCTGCTGTAGCTATTGTTTCAGTTGCTTTATTTGGCTCTGCAAATGCAAAGACTTTAAAGATTGAAACACACTTTACAGCTAGTTCACCAAATGGTGAAGTTGCTGCTCAATTTGCTAAAAACGTAGAAATGTTTTCTGGTGGAAGCTTAAAAGTAGAAATGTTCTACTCATCTTCTGTAACAGGAAAATCTGCTGAGGTATTTAACTCTGCTCAAACAGGAATTATCGACTGTGATATGACTGGTGCCGGTTATCAAACTGGTAAAAATGCAGCGTTTCAATTTGCAGGTGATGTAATGGGTGGATATGACAACCCATATCAACAATATGATTTCTTAAAGTTCCCTGGAGCTCAAGAAGCTGTTGATGCACTTTATAATAAATATGGAATGACTTTAATTGGTTGGTGGATACCAGGACATGAGTCTTTAATTTCTAGTAAACCAATTCCAGATGTTGCATCTATCAAAGACTTTAAATTTAGATCACCTCCAGGTATGGAAAGTATGATCTTTACAGCATTAGGTGCTAAGCCAATCGTAATGGATTTTGGTGAAGTTCCAACAGCTTTACAAACAGGTCTAATTGATGGTGCTGACTATTCATCTTTAGCAACTAACTATGCAGGTGGACACTATGAAAACAATAAGTATGCTACATACCCAGGTTTTCACTCTATGCCAGCTGACCACTTAGCTTGTAATTCTAAAGTTTGGAATAAGTTAAAACCTCACGAAAAAGGTGCAATGAAAGCTGCTATTGAAATTTGTGGAAGAACTATCACAAGTTTAGTTGAGAGAAAAAATGCAGAAGCTGTAAAAGCTTTAAATGAAATGGGCGTTACTCTTCATGACTGGTCTAGAGAAGATAGACTTAAATTTAGAAATGCTGCCCTTGGTGCTTGGGAAGAATGGAGAAAAAAATCTCCTGAAGCTAATGCACTTATAGATATACACACAGCTTATATGAAAGCTAACGGTATACTATAATTAAAAGTATATAAAAAATCTTGGAGGGCCTGAAAAGGCCCTTCTTATCAAATTAAAATTTTAGCTTATGCTTGACAAACAATTAGAAGAACAAAATCAAAAAGTTGCAAGCAAAGATGATTTTCCAATAAATTGGATTGATAGAATTTCTTTATTTCTAAGTCATACAATTAAATATCTAATACCTGTAATCGTACTTGTCATGATGTACGAAATTTTTATGAGGTACGTAGTTTTTAAACCAACCTTATGGGCCAATGAATTATGCTTATGGTTAGCTGGTGTTTGTTATTTAGTTGGTGGAATTTATGCAACAAGGTTAAGAAGCCATATTAGAATAGTATTATTATATGATTGGGTCAGTAGACCAACCCAGAGAATTTTTGACGTAATTAGCACACTAGTTATTGTACTTTTTGCAGCTGCTGTAATCTATGGTGGTATGGAAGATGCAGTTAGATCATTTGTAAATTGGGAGAGATTTGCAACTTATTGGGATCCACCTATTCCCGCTACCATGAAGCCTCTTACACTTATATGTGTATTTCTTATTGCTGTTCAATCTGTAAATAATTTAATTATTGATTGGAGAAATCCTAAAGAAAAACAATACGACCCTTCTAAAGAGTTAAAATAAAATGGAAATAGGATCACTTTCATTAATACTTATAGTTGGGTTACTAATTCTTATATCTATTGGTGTTCCAATGGGTTTTGCCTCAGGTTTTATGGGTGCGGTGTTAGTATTTCTCTATATTGGTGAGCATGCATTAGGTATCTTACTCTCAAGATATTATTCTCTAGTTGTTACTTATTCCTTTTTATCAGTACCTTTATTTATATTTATGGCCTCCTTACTTGAACGCTCAAACATAGCAAGAGATTTATATGATGCTTTGAATGCGTGGTTAAGAAAAACAAGAGGTGGGGTAGGTGTTGTTACTGCAATCATGGCAACAATTATGGCTGCGATGAGTGGAATTATTGGAGGAGAAATAGTTCTATTAGGATTGATTGCACTACCTCAAATGTTGAGATTGAAATACGATCAAGATATGTCTATTGGAATTATTTGTGCCTCAGGCTCTTTAGGTACAATGATACCCCCATCTATTGTTTTAATCATTTACGGTTTAACGACAGAAACATCAATCACAATGTTATTTCAAGAAGCTATAGTTCCAGGTTTAATGATTTCAGGTTTAATCATTACTTACATTTTAATTAGAACAAGATTACAACCACATCTTGCACCATTAAGTGATGAAGCGCCTTTAACTTTAAAAGAAAAAATGTCATATCTTCCAGGTCTGTTACCACCAATAGGAATAGTGATAATTGTTTTAGGTTCAATTTACTCAGGTATAACTGGTATTACTGAAGCAGCTGGAATGGGTGTTGTTGCTACATTAATTATAATTTTTGCTAGAAAAGAATTAACATGGTTTTTATTTAAAGATGCATTAACTAGAACATTTAAAGCATCAGGAACTATTTTAACTATTACTTTTGGTGCTACAGTTTTAGCTGGCGCTTATTCTCTTGCTGGTGGTCCAAAATATGTTGCAGAGACTATCTTAGCTTATGATTTAAAACCAATGTATCTTATTTTTATGATGCAAATAATGTTTTTGATAATGGGAGCATTTATGGATTGGGTTGGGATTGTCTTATTAGCGATGCCAGTATTTTTACCAATTGTTATTGCGCTTGGATTTGATCCAATTTGGTTTGGAATTTTATTTTGTGTTAATATGCAAGTTTCATTCCTAAGTCCTCCATTTGGACCCGCAGCTTTTTATTTAAAGTCTGTTGCACCACCACATATATCTTTAACAGATATATTCAGAGGTTTTGCACCATTTATTGTAATTCAATTGATTGTGCTTGCATGTGTAATGTTTTTCCCTGAGGCAATGACACAAAATTTCCACGAATTTAAACCAAAATAATGATGAAAATTGGTTTTATTGGAACAGGTCTTATGGGCCTTCCAATGGCTAAAAATATATTGAAAGCAGGATATAATTTAAAAGCTTTTAATAGATCTCAAAATAAAGCTGCTCCTCTAAAAGATCAAGGTGCAGAGATATCAAGTTCAATTAAAGACGCTGTAAATGACAGTGATATAGTCATTACAATGTTAACAGACGATACTGCTGTTGATGAGATCATGAGTAGCTCTGACTTTTTAGGAGGTTTAAAATCAGAAGCTACAGTAATTGATATGAGCTCAGTAAAACCATCAACAGCAACTAACCATGGAAATAATCTAAAATCAAAAAATATAAATTATCTAGATGCACCCGTATCAGGAGGAACCATTGGTGCAGAGGAGGCATCATTAGCAATTATGGTAGGAGGTGAGCAAGATATTTTCAATAGAGCGAGTGAAATTTTAAAGACAATGGGAAATCCAACATTGGTGGGTCCAGTAGGTAGTGGCCAAGTATCAAAACTTGCAAACCAAATAATTGTAGGCCTAACAATTGGTGCAGTGGCGGAAGCCATAACGTTATGTGAAAAAGCAGGAGCAGATCCTGTCAAAATGATTAGTGCTTTATCTGGTGGTTGGGCGGATAGTAAAATTTTACAAACTCATGGAAAAAGAATGATTGATAAGGATTTTAGTCCAAAAGGAAAAACTTCTACTCATTTAAAAGACATGAATAATATTTTAGATTGTGCAAACAATTTTAATACTCATTTACCTATTTCAAATTTAGTTAAAGAAATGTATAAAACTTTAGTTGAAAATAGTCATGGAGATAAAGATCATAGCTCACTGTATATGGAAATTGAAAGGATGAATAAAAAATGAGCAAAAGATTAGAAGGTAAAAAAATTGTGGTTACTGCTGCAGGACAAGGTATTGGCAAAGCAACATCCATTGCATTTCATAACGAAGGAGCACATGTTACTGCAACAGATTTAAATGGTAAAACCTTAGCTGATTTAAATAAAGAATTTCCTAGTATTGAAGTGAAAACTTTGGATTCAACTGATAATAATGCAATTTTAAATTTTACTAAATCTTTAGATAAAGTAGATGTTTTATTTAATGCAGTTGGATTTGTTCATCATGGAACTATTCTTGATTGTGAGGAAAAAGATTGGGATTTCTCGAGTAATGTAAATGTAAAATCTATGTATTTTATGTGTAAAGCAATATTACCACTAATGGTAAAACAAAATGGTGGAAGCATTATCAATGTTTCGTCTTGTGCTTCTAGTTTAAAAGGTTTCCCAAATAGATTTGTATATGGAACAACAAAAGGAGCCGTGATTGGATTGACTAAATCAATTGCAGCCGATTTTGTTAAACAAAATATAAGATGTAATTCGATTGCACCAGGAACAGTTTTCTCACCTTCTTGGCAAGATAGGGTTAACCAAAGTCCTGACCCTGTTCAGGCTAAAAAAGATTTTATAGCAAGACAACCAATGGGGAGACTAGGTACTGCTGAAGAAATAGCAGCTGTAGCGGTATATTTAGCTAGTGATGATGCAACATTTACAACTGGTACAACAATTTCTGTTGATGGTGGGATTTCAATATAATTAAATAACAAAAAGGAGAATTATGAAATTATTAAGAGTTGGACAAAAAGGAAAAGAAAAACCTGCAGCTTTAGACAAAGAGGGTAAAATTAGAGATATCAGTTCACATGTCGAAGATTTAAATCCTCATTATTTAAATTTTGAAACTATTTCAAAATTACAAAGTGCAGATCTCTCAACACTCCCTGAAATATCAAGTGGTGAGAGGATTGGCTCATGTATAACAAAGCCAGGTAAATTTGTTGCGATTGGATTAAATTTTTCTGACCATGCTGCAGAAACTGGTGCAGAAGCTCCATCTGAACCAATAGTGTTTATGAAAGCTACAAGCTGTATTAATGGTCCTAACGATGATATTGAAATTGTCTCAGGATCCAAAAAACTTGATTGGGAAGTTGAATTAGGAATTATTATTGGAAAGGAAACTAAACATATATCTGAAGATCAATCTCAAGATCACATTTTAGGATATTGTCTAGTAAACGATATCAGTGAACGAGAATGGCAAATAGAAAAAATGGGTCAGTGGGTTAAAGGAAAGTCTCATGATACTTACGGGCCAATTGGACCTTATATGGTAACTAAAGATGAAATTTCAGATATTAATAATTTAAAAATGAGTTTAGATGTTAATGGAAATAAAATGCAAAGAGGAAATACAAATACAATGATATTTAATGTTAATTTTATTGTCTCCTACTTAAGTAAGTATATGTCTTTACAACCTGGTGACATCATTACTACAGGAACTCCTCCTGGAGTTGGAATGGGTATGAAACCTCAGCAATTTTTAAAAGCTGGTGACACAATGAAATTATCAGTTGAAAACCTAGGTGAACAGAACTCTAAAGTAATTGCTTTATAAATTATTGTGAAGATAACTTCTATTAAAAGTCATGTACTTAGATATGAGTTAGATAAAGAACTAGGTTATTCTCAACAATATTATAAACACCGAACTGCCCATCTTGTAGAGGTTGAGACTGATGAAGGTATAACTGGATGGGGAGAATGTTTTGGACCAGGTAATATTGCTCTTGCAAATAAATATATTGTTGAAAAAGTTATTCAGCCTCTAATAATTGGAGAAGATCCTTTAAATAAAGAGCACATTTGGCAGAAAGTATATAATCTTTTAAGAGATAGTGGACAAAAAGGAATGCCTATACAAGCTTTATCAGGTGTTGATATTGCTTTGTGGGATATTCTTGGAAAAAAAACTAAAGCACCTCTTTATCAACTTCTAGGGGGAAAATGTAACGAACATATTCCAGTTTATGGATATGGGATGATGTTACAAAAAAAATCTACTACTGAACTAATAAGTCTATTTAAAGAGGAGGCGAAAGAAATTAAGTCTAAAAATTTTAAAGCTATGAAAATGAAAATAGGTTTAGGTGCAAAGGATGATCTTAAATTAGTCCAAGCTGTTAGAGAAAGCATAGGAAAAGACTTTAAGTTGATGGTAGATGCCAATCATGCATACAATCTAAAAGACGCCATATATGTGGGAAAAGGCTTAGATGAATTGGATATATTTTGGTTTGAGGAGCCAGTTGCACCAGAAGATTATGAAGGGTATCAACAATTAAGAAGCAAAATTTCTACAAGTATTGCAGGTGGTGAGGCTGAATTTACGAAATATGGTTGGAATAAATTAATCTCAAACAATTGTATAGATATTGCTCAGCCAGAAGTTTGTGGTTTGGGAGGAATTACTGAGTATTTGAAAGTTTCAGCATTAGCTCAAGCAAATTTTATTCCAGTTATAAATCATGTTTGGGGGTCAGCTATAAGCATAGCTGTTAATTTACACTTGCTAACAGCCCAACCAGATATGCCAGGTGGATTATTTCCTTCAAAATCTATGTTAGAATTTGATACTACTGAAAAAAATATTTTTATTACAGATCTTCCAGATAAGGATTTTTCGATTTTAAAGCAGGTGAAAGAAAACAATGGATTTGCATCTGTTAGTGATAATATTGGTATAGGTATTAATCCTAATAAAGACTTTATAAATGAATTTGAAGTTAATGAATAAAATCAAAACTTCAGAGCCAAAAGTTATTTGGAATAGTAAATGCAAATTAGGTGAAGGAACATTGTGGGTTAAAGAGCATAATTCAATCTATTTTGTTGATATAAAAAAAAAGAAAATCTGTATTTTAAATATTAAAAATAATAAAAAAAAACAGATTCAAGTAAATAAAGAGATTGGTTTTTTATCTTATATTAAAAAAAATATATTTATATTGGGATTACAAGGAGAAATTAGAATTCAAAATCTCAAATCTAAAAAAATTATTAAATCAATATTAATCGAACCAAATATTAAGTTAAATAGAACCAATGATGGTAAAACTGATCCAGATGGAAATCTATGGTTTGGCACTATGGATAACTTAGAAAGAAAAATTGAAAAAGGATCACTCTATAAATTAGATAAAAATTTATTACTAACTAAAGTTGATAAAAATTATAGAATAACAAATGGACCAGCTTTCATTGATCAGTTTAATTTTTACCATACCGATAGTTCTAAAAAAAAAATTTATAAAATTAAAATTAATAAAAATAATAAAATTATACACAAAAAAATTTTTAAAACCTTTTCTGGTAAAGAAGGAGTTCCAGATGGAATGACTTTAGATAATAAAAAAAATCTATGGGTAGCTCATTATCATGGAGCATGTATTTCAGTATTTAATAATAAGGCAAAGTTAATCCATAGAATTCAATTTCCTGCAAAAAATATTACAAATTGTACATTTGGTGGTCCAAAAAATAATGAACTTTTTGTAACTTCAGCGACAAAGGGTATGAACACTGCAGAATTGCGAAAATATAGATACTCTGGAGCTTTATTTAGTGTAAAAACTAACTCTAAAGGAATTTTACAAAAAAAATTTGTTTTAATTAATGAAAAAAAGAGATCTTTATTATGAGAGAATACCGACAAAGTTACTTAGAGAAGATATCAGTTATCTTGGAAATATTCTTGGCGAAGTAATTAAGGAGCAAGAAGGTATAAAGTTTTTCAATTTAGTCGAAAAGGTAAGGAAACTCTCAAAAGCCAATAAAATAAATCTTAAAAATAAAAATTCTTTTAAAAAACTGCTTAAAACAGTAAGAAAAAGCAATTCACGAGATACACTTAGACTTACTAGAGCATTTACTCATTTCATCAATTTTATAAATCTAGCTGAGTCAATTGATACTGCGAGAAATTTAGATGAATATGAAACCAAAAGGAAAAATCTAAAATACAATATTTTCATAGAAGAAATATTTGAAAAACTTTTTAAAAATAAAAAAATATCCAATAACAAAATTTACAATCTTGCTAAAAATTTGGATATAGGGATAGTTTTAACCGCACATCCAACAGAGGTAAAAAGAAGAACGTTAATACAAAAATATCACAAGATAATTGAAATTTTAGAGCAAAGAGATCTCTATAAATCTAATTCATCTAAATTAACACAATTAAACAAACAACTATTTGATGAGTTTACAATTATTTGGAATACAGACGATCTTAAAAGATCAAAACCTACTCCATTTGATGAAGCAAGATGGGGTTTAGCTATCATAGAAGATAGTTTGTGGGATACTGTTCCAAAAGTTTATAGAAGATTAAACTCTATTTTTTTGAAAAATATGAATAGAGGATTGCCAAAGAATTTTAATCCAATCCAATTCGGTTCGTGGATGGGTGGAGATAGAGACGGAAATCCTAATGTGACTTCAGAAGTTACTAAAAAAGTAATTTTATTATCAAGATGGGAAGCAGCAAAACTATATGAGAAGTCTCTGACAAAAATTATTAGATCTTATTCTATGAAAAAATGTTCAAAAAAAATAAGCTCTAAAGTTGGAAAAACTTTTGAGCCGTATAGAGTTTTTTTAAGACCCTTAAGAGACAAACTGAGATTAACCCACAGGTCTATAGAACAATATTTTATAAATAAAACTGCTATAGATAAAAAAATTCTATTAACTTCAACTGAAGAAATTTTGAAGCCTTTGAGAGTTGTAAGAGAGTCATTAGAGCAAAATCAAAATGAAAATGTTGCAAGTGGAGATTTATTAGACCTTATGAGAAGAGCAAAATGTTTTGGTGTAAATCTTGCAAGAATAGATATTAGGCAAGAGTCTTCTCGACACACACAATTAATTGCTGAATTTGTTAAAAAGAAATATAATAAAAATTATTTTAAATTCACTGAAGATGAAAAAATTAATTTTTTAAAATCTAAATTAACATCAAATAAAAACATTATTAATAAATTTAAATTTTCTAATAAAGAAAACAATGAAGTTTGGTCAACCTTAAAAATACTTGCCGATGAACCCTCTGAGTGTTTAGGTGCTTATGTAATTTCAATGACAACATCAGTATCAGATATTTTGTCAGTTTCATTTTTACAAAAAGAAGCAAAAATAAAAGATAAATTGAGAGTTGTTCCATTATTTGAAACATTGGATGATTTGATTAATGCAAAACCTGTGATGGAGAATTTATTTTCGAAAAAATGGTATAGAAAATTAATAAATAATAAACAAGAGGTAATGATTGGATATTCTGACTCAAGCAAAGATGCTGGAAAAATTTGTGCTAGCTGGCATCAATATAAAGCTCAAGAACAAATTGTTAAATTAGGGAAAAAATTCAACGTAGACGTAACTTTTTTTCATGGAAGAGGAGGTTCACCTGGAAGAGGCGGAGGTCCAATTCAAGCTACTTTAAGATCTCAACCACCCAATTCAGTAAATGGAAAGATAAGGATTACTGATCAGGGAGAAGTTATTCAGCAAAAATATGGTTACGAACCTATTGCCGAATATAATTTATGCAGTTACATAGGTGCTGTAACTGAGGCAACACTTAATCCACCACCTTCACCTAAGCAAAACTGGAGAGAATTAATTGAAAAAATGTCTGATATTTCTAAAAGTTCGTATAGAAAAAATATTAATCAAAGCTCAGAATTTATTAAATATTTTAAAACTGTTACCCCAAGTGCAGCTCTAGGAAAACTATCTATTGGATCGAGACCATCAAAAAGGAAAAATATTGATAATATAAAGAGTTTAAGAGCTATACCTTGGGTTTTTGCGTGGACACAAATAAGGTTGATGTTGCCAGCTTGGCTCGGTAGTGCAGAGGCTTTAAGATACGGGTACATAAAAAAATTTAGAAAAACATTATTTGATATGGAAAAAAATTGGCCTTTTTTCAATTCAATGTTAGATATTCTTGATATGGTAATTACTAAAGCTGATCCAGAAATTTCAAAAATTTACGAGGAATATTTAGGAGATAATGCATTAAAAAGAGTTGGAAAAAAACTAAGATTTCAATTTGATGCAATAAAAAACTTAAATAAAAAAATTACAACAAAAGAAACTATTATAACACGTAAGCAACTTAGAACTTTAATAACTGTCAGAGCTATATACTCTGAGGTACTAAATATTATTCAACCAATTGTTATATTTAAACTTAAAAAAAATAAAAAAATGTCTGAAAAAAAATATTTAAACGATGCTCTTTTAACATCAATAGCTGGAATATCAGCTGCTATGAAAAATACGGGATAGATGTTTGAATATTTAATTGCTTTTGGTGCAGGTCTTATAAGTTTTTTATCACCATGTGTCTTACCACTCATCCCTGGTTATGTTTCCTACATTTCAGGTCAATCACTTCAAGAAATAATAGAGTCTAAAAAAACTAACTTTTTTCCTTTAGTTTTATTTTGTTTAGGATTTTCAACTGTATTTGTACTTTTGGGAGCATCAGCCTCTTTTCTTGGTCAGGCACTCTTGCAAAATTCAGAAATTTTAAGAATTTTTGCAGGTATAATAATTGTTATATTTTCATTTCAATTACTTGGGATCATAAATATTCCATATCTTAATTTTGAAAAAAGATTCGATGCAAAAGAATCTAGAAATATTTTATTTCCATATATAATTGGACTTGCATTTGGTTTTGGATGGACTCCATGTATTGGTCCAATTTTAGGTTCTATTTTGGCATTAGCCTCTATTGAGGAAACATTATCTAGAGCGATAATATTATTGATATCCTACTCATTAGGCCTTGCTATACCTTTTGTATTATCAGGATATTTAATTCAGAGATTTTTATTATTTTCTAAAAATTTTAGAAAAAATATAAATTTGATCTCAAAAATAGGTGGAATAACTCTCTTAGTCACAGGAATTTTAATTTTAACCAATCAGTTACAAGCAATTGGCTTCTATATAATTAAAGTTTTTCCTTTTATGCAAAATTTCGGCTAAAAAGGAAGAATGAAAATCTATCAAATAGACTCAAGTGCCAGAAAAAAAGGTTCAACTTCAAGAGCATTAGCTAAAAAATTGTTGGATAAAATAAAAAAACCTGGTGACGAAGTCCTTTACAGAGATTTAGATGAGGAGATGCTTTTTGTAAGTGGATTAACAGAGTCAGGGATGAAAATTGATGAGAAAGATCAAACAGAACACCACAAAAAAATGTTTGAGTTGTCAGATCAATTAGTAAAAGAGCTTAAAGAAAGTGATGTAATTATTATTTCAGCTCCAATTTATAATTATGGCCCACCAGCAACCTTAAAGGCTTGGACGGATTTAGCTGCTAGAATTGGAGAAACATTTAAATTTAAACCGAATGGAAGAAGGGAAGGACTATTAAAAAACAAACATGCTTATTTGGTCATTACTTCTGGTGGTACCAAACTTAATAGTGCTGAAGATTTTTTAACACCATGGTTAAAATTTATTTTAAATTTCTTTGGGATAGAAAAAGTAGATGTAATTAGTGCCGATCAAATGGCTTTGGATTATGATAAATCTATTAAAGATGCAGAAGCTCAAATTGAAAATTTGTTTAAAGATTAAAATAAATAAAATTAAAAATTAACTTTAATAGATATTAATTTAATAGTATGAACTCTTTGTGAATAATTTTGACACAAAAAAATATCCAATATTTGCTAAGTTCTTAAACCAATTAGCTAAAGATCTTACTAGTTTTTATTATTCTAAATTAAATAGGACTTTTAAAGTTTCCAACAAGTTTAAGGGAAAGGGATACGACCCTGTAACAACATCCGACAAAGCATTTGAAAAATTTATAAGATCTAAAATTAAAAAAAAATTTCCAAATCACCAAATTATAGGTGAGGAGTTTGGACACAAAAAATCAAAAAGTGAATTTACATGGGTAATTGATCCAATTGATGGAACAAGATCTTTTGTAATAGGAAATCCAACTTGGAGTAATCTTATTTCATTAAATTACAAAGGCTATCCAATTTTAGGATTAGCAAATTTTCCAATTTTAAAAAAATATTATTTAAATTATACTGATAAAGCTGCATGTGTAGTAGAAAATGGAAAAAAAAGAAAAATTAAGGTCAATAAAAAAGTAGCTTTTAAAAATGTAAAAGTATCCGCTGCATTTCATGGTTCGTTGTCTCTCAATAAACAAAAAAAAATTCCTCAAATTTTAAAATTAATGCAGTTTCCATGCAGTGATGCCTTAAGTTATTCACACTTAGCTGAAGGAAGACTTGATATTGTAATTCAATGTTCAAATAAAATTTGGGACATTCATCCTTTGATACCTATCATAAAGGCTGCAGGTGGTTACCTTAATACATGGGATAACAAAGATGCAATAAAAGGTGGAAATATTTTAGTTTCATCAAATAAAGCTATTCATAATAAATTTTTGAAATTATTAAAACCTGTTTCCTAAAAATTTTTTGTAATAATGAATCTAAAGTATATTTTTAAAATTTTAGATAAAGAAGAGTGGAATAATGCCAAAAAAGATGGAAAATTTTCTGGCTCATCAAAAGATATTAACGATGGATACATTCATTTTTCTGAGGAAGAACAAGTTCAGGAAACATTAAAAAAATATTATGACAAGAAAGAAAATTTAATCTTGTTAAAAGTACACACATTAAATTTAGAGCATTTAGTATGGGAAAATGCTTCTAATGGAGATATGTACCCCCATTTGTATTCAACTTTAGATATCGTAAATGTTGAAGATGAATTTGAGCTGATCTTAAACAAAGATGGAACTCATCAGTTACCAGATATTTTTGGAAAATAATTATTATTTTTTAATCTATTTGTCCTAAATAATTGACCATTATTACACCAACAATAATTAGAATTATTCCAATAATTCCATAGATGTTTGGGATTTGATTAAATTTTAAAACAGCAAAAAGAACTACGCCTGTTACTGTTAATCCACTATAAGTCGAATAAGCAAATCCGACTGGAAGAGCAGACATTGCTTTTGCGATCGAAAACATAGTAATACACATAAATAATATACATAGAACAGATGGGGTTAATTTTGAGAAACCATCTGAAATCTTGGCCAAACTATTTGATGCTATTCCAAATATAATTCCATTTGCTAAAAATAAATATCCTAATAATGGCTTCATAATTACTCTATAGTAATTTTATCAATTAGAGATCTTATCATTGGTGCTATTATAATAGCAGCTATTAGAGCAACAGGAAAAGCAAACATCCAAGAATAAAACCACCTTCCAAAAAATCCATCTGTTAAACTTGTATTAACAGCTACAACAACACCACTCATAATCAAACTCATACCAAAAGACATTAAAAAAATAAAAACAAATTGAGCATACTTTTTTTTAATCATGTTTAATTATTTCCTAGCAAGTTTACCATGAGTACCCCAATAATTATAAGTGCCAATCCAATTAATGAATATAAATTAGGTACTTGATTAAATCTAATAATACCAACAACAACAGTTGCTATAATAGTCAGTCCTGCAAATGACGCATAAGTTATACCCATTGGTATATTTTTCATAACCAAAGAAAGCGCATACATACAGAGGACTATAGTAATTGCTGTAATGATGCTTGGAAAAAGAAGAGTAAAACCCTCAGCACTTTTTGCAAAACTATTAGAAGTAACACCTAGGAAAACAGCAATACCTAGAAAAAGGTAGGAAGTAGCGAGACTCATTTTATGATTTTAAATGATATCTCGCTAAATTTATATAATTATTTAGGTATTGGAGTAGCGCCTGTCTCCAAGCTAGCTATTTTTCCATCTTTATATTTATAAACAGCCATTACAGCTTCAACATTACCATCATTAAATGTTACAAAAGCATGATGAACACCTACTTCATCATTTTCGTAAACTATTCTTACTTTATCTTGATTAATGTCACCACTCATAGCCCATTTCATTACGTCACTTTTAGTTAAAACATTTCCTGACTTATGCATTGTAAATTTAAAATCATCATGCAAAAGTTCATTCATTGCTGCTTCATCTTTGTTTTTCAAAGCAGCGCTATATTTTTCTAATATCGACATTTTTATGCTCCTTGTATTATTATCCCATTAGTATTTGCATTAACTAATCGGATTTTTTTTATTGGTTGATATTCTTCCGAATTGTACCATTCCAATGCTTTTTCATATGAAGGAAACTTTATTACAACAGTTCTGCTATATTGCCAAGTTCCTTCTATAATTTGGTTTGTACCACCTCTAATTATGTAATCACCACCAAATTTTTCTGCAATAGGTTTAACTTTTTCAACATATTCTTTATAATCTTCTGGATTAGTTACCTCTATGTTAAAAATAGCATAGCCAGCTTGCATTTTTTTTTATTTAAGCATTAAAATCTATAATGTCGTCTGTACACTCAGCAAATTTGTGAGGTTCAAAGAAATCATTCATAGGTGTTAATTGTTTGTTGATTGATTCAGTATCGTTACCTTTCCACCAGCAAAACATAGTTAAATTATCACCTGGAGTATTCCAACTCATTTGACACTTTGCATTTTCTCCTGACATTGATTTAACCATATCCTCCTTAGACATTGAACCAACGACTTCCATCATTTTAGCCTTAGCCTCTTTAGACTTAAATGTATGAGTTACTATATAGTTTTTCACTTTTTTCTCCTTTTTTAAATTAAAGACTTATTTCTGACATTTCCCAAAGCTGAGCACTTTCTATGCATTCTTCATAAATCGCTTTTGCAGTAGGATGCTTTCCAGATACAAACTCTTTCATTCCAGGTTCATTATGAACTGAAACTTTAAACAACATACCTGTTTTATCTGGTTTCATTGCCCCAATAGTTTTTTCTGGATAGGCAACACTTTTTCTTACACCCATACCTTCATCAGATTGCATCCATCCCATGAAAGTTTCCATTTTACCTTCTTTGAAATTTACTAATGCTAACATTTCTTTTTCCATTTTTTCTCCTTTCGTGAATTTAATATAAAGTCTGCACTACTTTTTTTACTCGTTCTTCACCGTTTGGAACAGCTGAGTTTACAAAAGTATGACAAGCCTCTGTTTTTGCTTCATCATATTTTGAACCATAAAACTTATCGACAGCTTTATTAACTCCATCGTCCCATTCCTTTTCAGGAATTCCTATTTCTAAAGCATATGATTTAAGAACTTTAACAGATGCCATTGATTTTTCTTTCATACTATATTCAAAAGTTTCACCAGATGGTAAAAAGTAGTTAGCCATATAAATCCCGCTGCATTCCCAAGCTTTAGACTTATCGCTGTCCGACATCCCTGCAATTGCAGTTGATGAAAGAAGAGCACTAAATATTAATATTAATGTCGTTTTTCTCATTTTTTTTTCTCCTATTTTTTCATTGCATTGAACATGCTTAGTGTATCGTCAAACGCAATAAACATGGTTAGTTTACCGTCATCACCTACTTCAAAATAATGACCAAAAATAGTATCCATTCCATCTGCCTTAGCAGTTGCCTTAACAAACACTTTGTTTCCTTCACTAATCATCATATCTGGGGTTACTGAAAAATTACTCCAAAGTTGTGGAACTTGCATCATGGTTTTCATATAGGCCTCTTTGCCTTTATGAGTTCCTGACATTGGATGCTTATCTCCAGGATAAATCCATGTGATATCATCATGTACCATTTCCATAAATGCCTCCATTTCTCCTTTCCCAAAAAGTTCATATCCTTTTTTAACTACTTCTTTTGCATCCATAAAATCTCCTTTAATTTTTTTCTAAATATTACAACTAACCTTCTTTAGTTTAATACTGTTACACATTCATTAAAACGTCATGCGTCAAATGTGTATATCAAATATGCAAAACCTACATCAACTTACAATTGAAATGTGATTTATTTATTTAAGAAATTAAGTGTATTCAAAATTTATTTTTGATATTGTTTAACTATGATTGAAAAATTTAACGGAATTTTTTATTTAATCCTTTTTTTAATTCATTTTATAGGCTTTGCTTATTATGGATTTAGATGTGTTTTTCAAACTCAATCTTTTTTAAATCAATATGGGATGGATGCTACAGGTGCTGGTGTAGTTAGATTTTTTGGATCTATATTTATCGGTTCAACATTAATGGCAATTTATGTCGGTTTTATAAGACCTAACGGTTTAGAAGCTACTTGGGGTTTCTTTAATGTAATTTTCTTACAAAACTTATGTGCATTTATTGTTGGTTTTTACAGTACAAAAATAAATAAACTTGGTCATACAGATAAAACTTCAGATGAAGCAATTTATGCTCCCTTAGTTCTAACAATATTAAGTGGTGTTCTTTGTTACGGATTAGCTGACAAGATTTATATTTAAAACCAACTGGGTACTGGTAGACCTTTTTCTTCTAAAAACTTTTTATTAAACATTTTAGTAGCGTATTTATCGCTTTTATCACAAAGTATTGTAACGATCGTTTTACCTGGCCCTAATTCTTTACCCATTCTAATAGCCCCTGCAATATTAATTCCACAGCTAGTTCCTAAGCTTAATCCTTCATTTTGAATTAAATCATAAAGAATTGGTAATCCTTCATGATCATCTATTGAATATGCATCGTCAATTTTAGCATCCTTAAAGTTTGCAGTTATTCTGCTAGATCCTATACCTTCTGTTATAGATCCACCTTCAGATTTTAATTCTCCATTCTTTATGTAGTTATAAAGAGCAGAGCCTTTTGGATCAGAAAGGAAAATTTTTATATCTTTATTTTTTTCTTTAAGAGCATTACTGACACCTGAAATTGTTCCACCAGTTCCAGAAGAACACACAAATCCATCAACTTTACCTTCAGTTTGATCCCAAATTTCTTTCCCCGTTCCTTCATAATGACCTTTAGCATTTGCCACATTATCAAATTGGTTAGCCCAAATTACTCCATTATTATTTGAAGGTCTAAGTTCATCAGCTAATCGTGCTGCAACTTTAACAAAGTTGTTATCATCTTTATAAGGTTTGGCTGGAACTAATTTTAATTCTGCACCTAAGTTTCTTAAGAGATCTTTTTTTTCTTGGGTTTGATTGTCATTCATTACTATGATTGTTTTATACCCTAATGAATTTCCTAAAAGACCTAATCCAATTCCAGTATTACCAGCAGTTCCTTCAACAACTGTTCCACCTTTAGCAATTAATTTTTTTTCTTGAGCATCTTTAATTAAAGCAAGAGCCGCTCGATCCTTAACAGAGCCCCCAGGATTTAAAAACTCAGCTTTTCCAAAAATATTACAACCGGTTATTTCTGATGCAGCTCTTAATTTTATTAAAGGAGTATTTCCGATCCCTGAAATAAAATCATTTTGAATATCATTCATTAGTCTGATTTTTTATCACTATCAGGAGTAATACCATATGGTTTAAATTCACTGTCTGCCATACCAACATTTTTAGCAGGTATACCAACCATCACAGCTTTTTCTGGAACATCTTTTGTAATTACAGCATTAGCTCCAATTTTTGCACAACATCCAACAGTCACTGGACCTAATACTTGAGCACCTGACCCAATAACAACTTCATTTTCAATTGTTGGATGACGTTTAACATTTCTTTGATTATCTGAATTTATAGAAGGAGCTATTCCACCTAACGTTACCATATGATAGATAGTTACATTATCACCAATTTCTGAGGTTTCTCCAATAACAACTCCCATACCGTGATCAATAAATAAATTTTTTCCTATTTTGGCTTTGGGATGAATTTCAATACCAGTCATGAATCTTGAAAATTGTGAGATGATTCTTGCAATCAAATCAAATTTTGCTGTAGAAAAAAAATTTGCTATTCTATGAAAAAAGACTGCCTTAACGCCTGGGTAAGTTAAAATTAAACTTAATTTTGACTTTGCCGCGGGGTCTCGGTCAATTATCGATTGTAAAAAGTCATTCATATTTATGCTAGTTGAATTAAAAATTACAGGTTATATAATGATTATATTCAGTAATTAAAGGATAATATATGTACAAAAATACTAACTGTTTTCATCTGGCCATACCATGTGGAGATTTAGAGATAGCAAAAAAATTTTACAGTGAAACTTTAGGATGCAGATTAGATAACTCAGCTCAAGAGTGGGCAGATGTTGATTTTTGGGGAAATGAATTAACTCTCCATAAAAGTGAGCATAAACTGGATAGCGAGAGACATGATGTTGATATGGGTAATGTTTCTGTTCCTCATTTTGGAGTTCATTTGTCTAGAAAAGATTTTGATGGATTAAAGCAAAGATTAAAAGATAGTGGTACAAAATATTATGATGAGCCTTATTTAAGATTTAAAGGCACTAAATATGAGCAAGAAACTTTCTTTGTTAAAGATCCTAACGAAAATATTTTAGAAATTAAAACACTTACAGCAAATTCAGAATAATTTCTTAAATGAAAAAAAATCTGGATTATTACAGTGAAACTCTGTTTCACTTAATCAATTTTCGAAATAAACAGTTTAGAGACTCAAGATCAATGATTGGTATTGATTATGAGTCTTTTATAATTATTTCAACTATCGGAGCTCATTATTTAACACACAATACTAAACAGGGGAGTAATTGGGATAGTGTTTGGGAGAATACAAGACAAAAAAAAATCGAAGAAATATATAGTAAAAAAAAATTAACTATCTTCGCAGTTTCTAATATTTTAAATATACCAAAAGAAACCGTAAGAAGAAAAGTCGATATTTTGAAAAAAAAAAAACTGATCTCACATACTACAAAGTTAGGTTTATTACCTACTGAAAAAATTGAGGAAATTATGAAACCTTTCGCAAAACAAGAATTAGCCACCCTAGCTAAATTTTTACAGGAATTAAAAAAGCATAAAGCTTTAGATCAATTGTTAAACATAAAAGAATAGTAAATAATTTGGAATTTTTATTATTAGGTTTCTTTACAAGCCTAAGTTTAATCTTAGCAATTGGAGCTCAAAATTTATTTGTAATAGAGCAGGGCTTAAAAAAACAATATACATTTATAGTTTGTTTTATTTGCTCAATTTCAGATTGTTTTCTTATATTTGTTGGAATTTTTCTTTTTAATTATTTTAATCAGTATTTTACTTCAACTATAGAATTAATTTTTAATATTCTTTTACTTTTATTTCTAATTTATTTTATTTATTCAAAAATAAAATTTGATAATGAGAAAATTGATCTTAATCAAAATTATAAAAAAACATCATTAAGAAGTATAATTTCTAAAACTTTAGGTTTTACTTATTTAAATCCTCACGTTTATTCAGATACAGTTTTCTTTTTAGGAAATTTTTCTAAGAGTTTTTTATTAGCTGATAAAATAATATTTGGAATTGGAGCTTCTTTGGCCTCAATATTATTTTTCTTTTCCATTGGATATGCTTCAAATTATTTTTCAAAATACTTAAATAATGAAAAAGTATGGAGAATAATAAACTGGATAATAATATCTATAATGTCAGTTATTGCTTTATATGTGCTTCAAGAAATAATAAAGAGTATTAGTCTTTAACTTTATTCCACTCAGCCATGCCACCAGAAATATTTTTTACATTCTTAATTCCCATATCCTTCATAGTTTTGGTTGCAAGTGTTCCTTGTCCACCAACACCACAAAAAACTACGTATTCTTTATCTTGATTATCTTTAAACATTTTGTTTTCAAGAGGGCTTCCTTCAGCTAAATAAAACTCAAGTAAACCTCTATCCATGTGGATAGCATTTCCTATTGTTCCTTTTGAAAAGCTTTCTTTATCTCTAACATCAATAAATTGGACATTTGGATCATTACTCTTTTTCTTTGCATCTTCTGCAGTTATATTTTCAATCTCACTGCTCACGCTCATTAGCTCTTCAAATTTTTTCATTGTTCCTCTTTCAATTTAATATTTATTCTAGATATTACCCAAGATTTTATAAAAGTGAATTATTTTAATAACTATTTTTGTTGTGACATAGGTGTTTATTGAAATAATAAATTTTTTTTGTATGAGTATAAAATGAATAACAAAAGAAATTTCATAAAAATTGTAAGTCTATCGTTTTTGTCATTACTTTTAGCCCCTTACAAATTTGCTTTTTCGGAAATTAAAAAAATTATCAATAAAAATTTAACCAAAAAGCAAAAAGAAATCATGTTTAATGAAGGAACAGAAAGAGCTTTTACAAGTAAATTACTTAATGAGAAAAGAAAAGGATTTTACCATTGTGCTAATTGTGGAGCTAAATTATTTTCTTCTGATACAAAGTTTGATAGTGGAACTGGCTGGCCATCTTTTAGTGAGGCATTACCAGGTGCTTTTAAAACTAAAATAGATTATTCTTTTGGTATGAGAAGAATGGAATATCATTGTGCAAATTGTGGTGCTCATCATGGACATGTTTTTCTTGATGGCCCAACTGCTACTGGAAAAAGATTTTGTAATAATGGTTTGTGCTTGTTGTTTGTCCCTGAAACTTAAAATTTAAATATATTTTTATTTATTTTACTTATTTCTTTAAAGGCACCATTAAATTTTTTAGACCTGTGAAATTTTCCAGGAAAAATAAAACATTTCAATTTAGCTTTTGTTGCAGAATTAAGACTTTCCTGTGTATCCTCTATCGCAATACATTCCTTGGGACTTAGTCTAAGTTTTTTTAAAGCTAATTTGTATATTTCAGCAGATGGCTTAGGTTTTTTAACTAATGATGAATTACCAATAAAGTTAAAATCTTTTTTATTTAAATTTTCCCTTAAGCAAAAAAAAATAGAGTTAATATTATCAAGAGTTGTAGAAGTAACTAAAGCTAGTTTAATTTGATTTTTTTTACTGTACTTTATTATTTCCTTAACACCAGGTCTTAATTTAAGTTTATTTTTTTTTAGGTAGCGATTAAATATTTTTGTTTTTAATTTTCTTATATTTTTGGAATTAACATTGGTTTTAGTCTGTTTTGCATATCTCAATATTCTTTCTTCACCCCCAGATTTATTGAGTAAATTTTTGTAAATTTCCTTTGTCCAATTCCATTTAAGACCTGCAATACTAAATGCACTATTAAATGATTTTCTTTGAATTTCAGATGTTTCAACAATGGTTCCAATTGATCCAAATAATAGAGCTTTGTATTTTATCAACCTTTAATAGCTCCAGCTGTTAGACCACTAATAATTTGCCGTTGAAAAAACATTACTAATATAAAAAGAGGAGCTGTAGCTGATACAACGGATGATACGGCCCACATTAAGTTTCCTTCATGTTGATTAGTTCCAAGATAACTTTGAATTTTTGGAACCATTGTGTGATTTTCCTGATTTAATAATAATGCAGTTACTGTGAAATCGTTATAAGCTAACATTAAACTAAATAAACCTGCGGTTATCACACCTGGCCACATAACAGGCATTATAATATGTCTGAATGTTTGAAAATATGAGCAGCCATCTATTAAAGCACTTTCATCAAGTTCCTTAGGAACAGTTTTAAAAAATGAATACAGAAGCCATAATGTAAATGGTTGGTTAATAGCTACTAATACTACTATTGTTGTTGGTAAAATTCCCCATATTTGTAATTGAAAAAAAGGAAATAAATATCCAGAAACCAAAGTTATGTGAGGCATTGCTCTAAAAATTAGTGCAATTATTAATAACCAAAATGCATAATTTTTTGTAGATCGTGACAATGCATACGCACCTAAAGTTCCAAGAAATAACGATATTGAGACTACACTTATTGTAACTATGACTGTATTTCTAGATGCTTTCCAAAATTCTCCCTCGAACCAAGCACCACTATATGCTTCAGTTGTAAATTTTGCTCCAGTTTCGATTAATGTATTAAAAGCTGTTATTGCATACCACCAATCTGCTCTAGAAAAAAAGTCTGCTCTCACCTTGAAAGATCCCCAAAAAGTCCAGATAAATGGAAAGCATGCAATAAGTAACCAAATCACAATAAAAATAGTGTTTGAAGTTTTTAAACTGTTTGATTTTTTATCTAGTCCGTAATCCATAGTTATCTATTAGTTTTAAACTCTCGCCAGGTTCTAATTAATACAGGAGCAAGAATTATTGAAATTCCTATAATTGTCATAATTGATGTTGCTGCTGCAGAGCCAAATAATATTACTTCTTCGTTTACTAAATTGTCATAAATTAACCAAGATAAAGATTGAGCACTTCCCTCAGCACTAAAACCAATTATTGGTTCAAATACTCTAAAATTATCCATCAAAGAAATTAACGCTACAAAAGTAACCACAGGATATATATGAGGCAAAACAATATGTTTAACTCTTTGAAATCTTGAAGCGCCATCTATGATTGATGCTTCTAAAGGTTCCTGAGGTACTGTTTGAAGAGCAGCATAAAACACAACAAAAGCAAAAGGGGAGTGATGCCAAACTCCATAGATAATAATTGTAATCCACATCAATGTCTTTGAAGACTTTAAAGATAAATAGGGGTCATTCATTAACATTTGTAAGTTGGCTCCTATAATTCCCTCTGCATCTATCATCCAGAATAAAACTAATGAGCCAACCAAAGGAGTTACAATCATTGGTAAAATTGTTCCAAAAATTAGAGGCCCTCTTATTTTTCTAGAAATTGCATTTAAACTTAATGCAATTATAAATCCCAAAAGTAGAACGCATGGAGTTACAAACACACAATACGTGAGAGTAAAAACTAAAGCTTTATAAAATGGAAGATTACCAACTTTATTAATAAAATCTCCAATCGATTTACTTTCACCCCAAAACTCTGATACTTGATCTACAGCTAGGTGATTTCTATCTATGTAGGTACCAAAGCCATTAAACTTTCCTAAAGGTTTTTCATCTTTAATCTTAGAAGTTGCCTCCTGATCGACAACTACTGAAACTTTGCAACCAAATGGGTCACATTTTTTAACCTCAACAAGTATTTGGTCATGTTGAGCATAAAAAGACTGAATACCAGTTGAAATGATAGGCAAACCAATGAACAAAATCATTGCTAAACCTGCTGGTAAAAAAAACCAGAAAAAACTTCTATTTGGCATGAGACGTTTAAAGTGGGGGAAATTTAACCCCCACTTAAAAATTTAGACTTTATAGAAATCCTTGTTCTTTTGCTTTAGTCATGTAAGCAGCCTCAACATCTTTTAAAGCTTGCTCTGCTGACTCGTTTCCTTGTAAAAACTCAACAATTTCACTTCCAAGAGCACCATGCATCAAACCCATTTGAGGTAACATTGGATAAGGTTTTGCTCCCATTTTTACTGCTTCTATAACTCCAACAGATTTAGGACCAGGTACAAAACCTTCAACTAGCCATACTGCTTGATCAGCAGCTTTTGCAACCATCTCTTTAGAAGATGCTGCATGAGCCATTGCTCTGAACGAAGCTTCTGCATCAGCATCAGATCTGTTTTTAGCTAGTGTGAAACCATCCCACCATAATGTCGCTGCAGGAATATTTCCTCCACCAACTGTTGCTGGTGCTACTAATTTTGTAGCTGCAGTTATTTTAGCATCACCGTCATCATCTAATAAGGTTCCAGATCTTGAAGCCCACAATGTCATAATAGCTACATTTCCAGATTCCCATTCAACCTTAATAGCTTCACTATCGTGAGTTAAATAATCAGGATTACTTAAGTCTGCTAATTTTTTTAACATATTAAGTGTTGCTACACCTTTAGCATTATTAATATTTGGTTTTGCAGACCCAGCTTGGAAAAATTCACCACCATGACCAATGTACATGTTTACAAATTCCTCAGCTAAGTTCCAACCCGCTTTATAAGCTGCAGCATAAGGATATTTCATTTTTCCAGCTGCTCTAATTTTCTCAGAAGCCGCAACAACTTCTTCATAAGTTTTTGGAATAGAAATACCATTTTCTTTTAAGACATCTGTTCTTACGTATAAATGTTGAGTGTTAGCCATAAATGCTACAGCCATAACTTTTCCATCAATAGTTATCAATTGTGAGTCTTGAATTCCTTTTCCATATTTTTTAACTAGATCATTCATTGGTCTAATTAAGTCTGCATTCATTAATGGAACTATTGAACTATTTGCTGCAACTCTTACAGAAAATTCTGAAGGATTTGCTGTTAAAGCTGGCACAGCAATTTTGTTATGTTCTGCTGAATGCGTCACCTTGAAGTCAGCTTTTCCCTTGCACTCACTTGCAGTCTCAACAAGAGTTCTTAATGCAGGGAAATCATTGGCTAAAATATTTATTGAACCTGATTTTATATTACAGTCTGCACTGGCGTAAGTACCAAAAAGTAAAAACGTTAATGCAATTAATATTTTTTTCATATTTATTACCTTTCTTTAAATTTAGATTAAACTCTATCAAATACTATCATGTATTTTATTAGGACATTTTGTCGTTTTTTTTAACAGTTGGAAAGTAAAAAATTAGAGAACTTTATTTGCAAGTTCTGTTCCCATCACAAGAGCCTCTAATTTTTTATAAACTATGTGTTCATCAACATTTCCAAAACCTGCAAAAGTGCTGAAACCACAGTCAGTTCCAGCCATTAATTGACTTTTATCAATCACTTTTGAAAATTGAATCAGTCTATTTTTTACAACTTCAGGATGTTCTATAAAATTTGTTGTGGAGTCGATAACTCCTGGGGCAATAATTTTATCTTGAGGTAACTTTATTCCTTCAAACGCTTGCCATTCATGTGAGTGTCTTGGATTAGAAGACTCTAGTAAATATGTTCCAACATTTGCTTTTAATATTAATGGTAAGATCTTTTCTAAAGAAATATCATGCGAGTGTGGACCTTCGTAATTACCCCAACAAATATGCATTCTAATATTTGATTGAGGAATGTTTTCTATAGACTGATTAAGGAATTCTATTTGTTTTTCTGCTCTTTTTAAAAAATCTTCTTCAGACAAATCTTTAAAAGTCATATGTCTTGCTAATGCAAGATCAGGACAATCTAATTGTAAATATATTCCATCTGAAACAATTTCTTCATACTCTAACTTCATTAGGTTAGATAAAGCATTTAAATATTCATCATCATTTTTATAAAATTTATTTGGTAGAAATGCAGAAATTACACCTGGAGATGCAGCATTCATAAAAGCTTTGTTATGACTATTCTCTTTAAGAGCTTCTTTAAAATTATTTATATCTTTTGACAAAGACAAAGTATCTTTAATTTTTAATTCATGAGTACAACAAGGTCTTGTATAGGTTGGCGTTCCACCTGTTCTTGCAATTCTCTCTTTAAAAGTTGGAAAATCATCAAGATCTTTGGGTGCTTTCCTTTCACTTTCTCCTGAGAAGCCATCTAATCTGTCTTTTACATAAGTTGCATAACTTATTTTAGACATCTCTCCATCACTTATAAAATCAATACCTAGATCGATTTGTTTCTTAACAATTCTTTTCACATCTTTTTTGACTACGGAGTCAAAATTTACTAAATCTATTTTTTCTTTTTTATCTTTTTTAAATAGAAGATCAGATAATTCATTTGATCTAGGTAAACTTCCAACATGTGTAGTGTTAATCTTCTGCATTTTAATTACCACTCATTAATATTTGTTTCCAAATTGCAACTTCATCAAACAGAACCCATTCTCTTATTACTCCATCGTCATTTAACTCTACATGATTTATTCCCATAAAAAATAATTTTGAATTTGTTTTTTTTCCATAATCTTCACTATCTTTAGAATGTACACCTTCTAAAAACCATCTTATTGAAGCTCTGGGGTTTTTATTAGGTTCGTCAAGATATCCAATATGTTCTATAGAGAATTTAGTATCAGTAAGAATTTCTTTTAAAGAGTTCCATAATTTAGATACATCCTCTCTTCCATGACCTATTTTATTGCCTGGCCAGTAAATAGTTGAGGCTCTATTGTAATCTTGAAATTTATATCCTTCGCTAAAAACTTTACTTAATATCTTTGAATATCTTTCACCTGCAGAATTTATTTTTACCTGTTCCTGCTGGTAATTTGATGGTTTGATATCATTTTTATCAAACAGCTTATTAGCTTTTTCTAATCCACCCTCATTATCAATCATAATTTGGGCAAATTCTCTTGGAGTGTACCCTATTTGTCTTACCATTGCACCCTGGTCTCTTACAATCCACTCATCGTACACTTGATTATCTTTACATGCGCAGTCTGCTATCACTCTATAATAGATATCTTTACCCGTGGGTTTGCCATAAAAACCATCACCCAAATGTGTTCCTTTACTTAAAATTCTGTGTGAAGAATGATATCCATTATCATCATTACCATTCCAAATAACATCTTCACCCATCAATTGTCTATTTGGGAATTCTCTTAAAGTATTATAGGTTGCTTCTATAACAGGTTTGTTGCCATAAGTAATTCCGAAAGGAGATCTAACAGGGATATTTTTTGTGTAAAACTCACCAATAGAGTCGACATCTTTTCCTTCCCATATCTGTTTAGTAATTTTCAAAATATAATCTGGAAAATTTTTATATTTTTTATTAAATCCTTTCATCAAGCTTTGCTAACACAGTTTAAAAAACAGTCTTCATTATTTTCAACTGAAATAGTAATCTTTTTATCTAAAGGAATTGAGAAAGTATCTTTTGAATAAATATTAAATACTTCCTCTTCAATTTTAATTTTCCAATTTCCTTTTTGTGAAAATAAAATAGTTGGTTTATCAAATGTTAAATTCTCAATATAACCTTTTTTAGCTTTTAAAATACTTAAATTAAAACCAGTATTGTGAAGAACTAAAGGTTTGTAAGTTTTATTTGAAAAATTATTTCCTATAATCTGAATTAACTTAATATTGTTATTTAAATCAATCTCATGATTAGTTTGATTTTTAGATCTATAAACAAATTTTTCAATTTCATTTTTTTTATAATTATCAAAACTTCTAAGCATTTCATTTGTTATAGGTTCTAGTAGTTTTCTATTTGGAGGTACTTCTTTCTGCTTTAAATCAATTAATGAATTATCATCCAATAAAGCTAAACCCGTTTCTTTTGCTTTAATTAAAACATTTGGAACCCATGTTATTATTCCAGGATCATCCTTTCCTAATACAACAAAAATCAAACCTCGCTCTTTGCCAGCATTTTCGAAACCTCTAAACATATTAGTTGGCATAGAAATAATATCACCCTGATTTAAAATTATTTCGTTTTTACCATCTGCTCCCCAATAAAATCTCCAGGTACCAGAATAAATTAAAAATACTTCAGCAGTTGTGTGACTGTGTAATCCAGAACCATTTTTTGGATTAGCACTAACAGCTCCAAGATTATAACCATGGGGTTTTGAAATCTTAATTGACTGTTGACTATCTTCTGCGACACCAGGACCTACAATTGAATAATTTTTTCTCTCCTTGTGACCTTCCATGCGTCCTTCAACAAAAGGTAAGGTACTAGGTGTAAGCTCATTAAATCTTGCAATTCTTTCAACCATAATATTTATTAATCATTTTATTAAATATTAATCGTTCTTATATATGAAAATTGAAAATTTTGACACAGGACTTAAAGGGTTAAAAGAAATAGAGAATATTATTATTACACCAGAAGAAAATTTTAGAAATAAACAAAAAGTAAAAAAATATTTAACAGATATAGTTTATTCAGGAAAATCTAAGCTAGATGATAATTTAAACAAATATTTTATTAAAGATGTAAAAGTTAATTGTTTTCATCCTGTTAACGAATTTAGTGGTGTTGAAAAATTTAAAGAGGAATATTGGTTACCATTATTTGAGTCTTTTCCTGACTTAGAAAGAAGGAACCAATTAATTATTGGTGGAACTTTCAGAGATAAAATACAAGTTGCTTCAATTTCGACACTTTCAGGAATTTTTAAAAAAGAATGGCTTGGAATAAAACCTAATAATAAAATGGTTAATTTAAGATGTAGTGAAATACATGAGCTTAAAAATGATAAAATAGTAGAATGTCATATTTTAATAGATGTCATTGACCTAATTTTTCAAACTGGAGTTTATCCAATTAATAAATCAAGAGGATCAGAGGGAAATTGGTTAAGTCCTATAAATACTGATGGAGTAAATTTTTTTGAACAAGATTTTGAAATTTCAAAATTTAATTTAGAGCAAGCACTCACTATGCAAAGAAGTTTAAATATTAAACCTGAACTAGAAAGTGATTCAGATGAAGATCTAAAATCAAAACTAATTGACCATCCACAAGCAAAATTTTGGCATAATAAAATGATTTGGTATGGACCTAGTGGAATAGGGACTGCACGATCTTTAGAGGGATTTATTGATAATCATCAACTACCTTTTAGAAAAACTTTTAAAGAGAGAAATTATTGGAAACTAGGTCATTATTCTGAGTTAGGAGATGGGAAATTTTCTCTTACTGCTGGATGGCACAGTATTCAAGCTACTTATGGTTCAAATGATTGGTTAGGATATACTCCTAATCATAAAAATGTTACAATGAGAGTAATGGATTTTTATCACCATGATGAAGGAAAAATAAGAGAGAACTGGGTTCCAATTGACTTAGCCCATATTCTAAAACAAATTGGTGTTGATATTTTTCAACTAATTAAAAAACAATAATGTCTAATATAAAATTTACCAATATTCATAAATCCTTTGGAACAAATAAAATTATAAATAATTTTAATCTAGAGGGAAAAGAGGACGAATTTTTAGTTTTAGTTGGTCCATCAGGTTGTGGAAAGTCTACTTTGTTAAGAATGATTGCAGGATTGGAACAGATAGATGAGGGTGAAATATATATTAATGATCAATTAGTTAATGAATTACATCCCTCAAAAAGAGAAACGGCAATGGTTTTTCAATCATATGCTTTGTATCCACATATGAATGTATTCGAAAATATGTCTTTTGGTCTTAAAATAGAAAAGCGACCAAAAGAAGAAATTGAAAAAAAAGTAATGCAGGCTGCAAAAATTTTAAAAATTGAAGAACTCCTCGAGAGAAGACCAAAACAACTTTCTGGCGGTCAAAGACAAAGAGTTGCAATTGGAAGAGCCATAACAAGAAATCCTAAGATTTTTTTATTTGATGAACCATTATCTAACCTTGACGCTGCACTTAGAGCTGAAATGAGAGTTGAAATCTCTAAATTACATAATCAAATCAAAACAAATATGATTTATGTAACACACGATCAAGTTGAGGCAATGACACTAGCTGATAGAATAGTTATATTAAATCATGGAAATATTGAACAGGTAGGTACCCCTGATGAAATCTACAGTGATCCTGCAAATATTTTTGTTGCTCAATTTATTGGAACTCCAAAAATGAATATCCTTAAAATAAGTAGTGATAATATAATTTCAAATAATGAAATTAATTTTTTAGGTAATAAAGTAAAATTAGACAAATTAAATTTTTCTAAAAAAGATTATTACCTGGGCATAAGACCTGAACATTTTAATGTATCAGAAAATAATGAATATAGTTTTAATCCGAAAGTAGATTTAATTGAAAATTTAGGTAATGAAAAAATTGCTTATATTAAAATAGATCAATATGAAATAAGTGCTAAAATATCTAGCAAACACAATATAGATAATATAATCGGCTTTAATTCTAAAGACATTTTTGTATTTGATGAAACTGGAAAAAGAATTAAATCTTAATTTTGAAAGCCATATTTTCTTAATCTAGCATCACCAGTTCTTGCATGAGCCTCCATGCCTTCGTATCTTGATATTCTTGCGCAAGCTGCCCCAACAGTTTTTGTAGATTCTTTTGACATTCTTTGAAAACTTAGAGTTTTTATAAATTTACCAACAAATAATCCTCCTGTATATCTCCCCGCACCCTTAGTTGGTAGAATATGGTTGGTTCCTGAACATTTATCACCATAAGCAACAGTTGTTTCTTCACCAATAAATAGTGATCCATAATTCTTTAATCTTTTGTGATACCAATCGAGGTTTTGGGTTTGTACTTCCAAATGTTCAGGCGCATATTCGTCACTGATGGTAGCAATTTCTTCATCAGTGTCACATAAAATAACTTCACCATAATCTCTCCATGCTGCACCAGCGTTTTCTCTTGGTAAATCTGGAAGTTCGGCGATTAATTCTGGAACTCTTTTAATAACGTAATCTGCAATTCTTTTACTTTTTGTATAAAGCCATGCTGGTGAGTTATATCCGTGTTCAGCTTGACCAACTAAGTCAACTGCAACAAGTTCTTCGTCAGCTTTATCATCAGCTATTACTGCAATCTCAGTTGGTCCTGCAAATAAATCAATTCCAACTTTTCCAAATAAAATTCTTTTTGCTTCCGCTACAAATTGATTTCCTGGCCCAACTAACATGTCTGCAGGTTCATTACCAAATAAGCCGTTTGTCATTGCTGCTATAGCTTGTACACCACCAAGGTTTAATATTGAGTCTGCACCACAAAGATCAGCAGTATAAACAATAGAAGGGTGAACGCCTACATCTGGTTTTGGTGAGCTAGCAACAATTATGTTTTTTACTCCAGCTACTTTAGCTGTTGTAACACTCATTACGGCTGACGCGATATGAGCATATCTACCAGCTGGCACATAGCAACCTGCGGTGTTAACTGGTATTAATTTTTGGCCAGCAAATAAACCATCTGATAATTCTACCTCAAAATCTTGACCATAATTCTTTAATTGTGCCTCAGCAAATTTTCTAACTCTTTCATGAGAAAACTGAATGTCATCTTTTGTTTTTTGATCTAAATTTTTTTTAATCTCCTCAATTTTTTCTTTTGAAACAACTACATCTCCTTCATATTTGTCAAATTTTTTTGAAAGTGCTTTGCAGCCTTCCTCTTTAGTTTTTTCTATATCTTTGAGAATATTTTCAACAATTTCCCTAGTCTTAGTATCATCTGTCGAAGATGTTTTTGGAGATTTTTTTAAATATGTTATTGCCATTATGTTTTTTTAAATAAATTAGTTTCATAAATGAATTTAATAAAAATATCAATGAAACAATTAGTCAAGAGCAACCACTGCAGCAGCAATTGAAGCTAATCTTGCTGGAGCTTCATCAGATCTACTTGTAATTACAACTGGAACTTTGCCACCAATTACAACACCCGCAGCACAAGCACCCATAAAATAGATCATCATTTTTACTAAAGCGTTTCCTGCTTCAACACTAGGAACTAATAGCACATCTGCTTCTCCTGCTACTGAATTTTTTATACCTTTTATACTTGCTGATTTTTTTGAGATACTGTTATCAAAAGCCAAGGGACCAAATACATCAGCATTTAAATTTTCTTTCTCTGCTAATTTTGTGAGCTCAGCCGCCTCTAATGAAGTAGGTACACTTTCAATTACTTCTTCTGTTGCCGATAATATAGATACTTTTGGTCGTGAAATGCCAATTCTGTGTGAGAAGTCTATGACGTTTTTAAGAATATGCATTTTTGTTTTAATATTAGGCAATACATTTAAGGCACCATCGGTAATAATTAATGGCGTATCTTCTTTTTCAATAGTCATGTGCCATATATGACTTAATCGAGTTTTACCCATTAAGTTATATTCACGTTTTAATACTTCTTTCATTAAAATATCAGTATGAATATGACCTTTAACAATAATCTTTACTTTATCCTCGCTTGCTAGTTTAGCTGCTATAGGGGCTGTGTTGTTTTCTATAGGTTCATCAATAATTTCATATTGAGAAATATCCCATTTTAAATCTTCAGCACATTTTTGAATTTCTTTTTTATCTCCAATAAAAATTGGCTCTATTAAATTTTCTTTTACTGCATCTTGAACAGAAAGCATTGGGAGGGGCATCCCTGCATTTACAACTGCTGCTTTAACACCTTTTTTTCTATGTGCTACATCAAGCAGATTATTGGGACAAATAATTTCTTTATTTGAGAGCATTTGCTACAAATATGTGAAAATAATCTCCATGTACATAGAAAAATATTTTAATATCTTTAAGATATAATTTTAAATGTTTACTAGGAATGGAAATAGTTACTAAAATTGCACCGATAGTTTTAGCTCTAATCATGCTAGGATTGGGTCTTGGTCTTTCAATTAAAGATTTCACAAGAATATTAAAAACCCCGAGGGATTTTATTGTAGGTTTTTTTTCTCAATTAATTTTGTTGCCAATTGTAGCTTTAATCATTGCCCTAAGTCTCGATCTTCCCTCTGCTATAGCTGTTGGTCTAATGATTATTGCTGCTGCACCGGGTGGTGTTACTTCAAATGTTTTAACAAAATTTGCTAATGGAGATGTAGCTTTATCCATTTCTTTAACTGCGGTAATTAGTTTAGTTTGTATTATTACTATCCCAATAATTGTAATTAATTCTGCAAATATCTTGGGAGTTACCATTGCAAAAGAAATCTCAGTAATTGGAATAGCTTTGAAAATGGCCTTAGTGGTTACAGTCCCTGTAATAATTGGAATGATTATAAGAGGTTTTGCTGAAAATTTTATTTTATCTAAAATTAATTTAATTAATAAATTAACAGGATGGTTATTTGTAATCGTATTTATTGCAATATGGATTGAAGAAAAAGATAATATTTTTACCTATCTTGCTCAGGCAGGAGTGGCAGTATTAATTTTAAATGTTGTGATGATGGTATTAGCATATTTTATTGCTAAAAAGTTTGTATCAGGGGCAGCACAACAAAAATGTATTGCATTAGAGTGTGGTCTGCAGAATGGAACTTTAGCAGTGTTTGTTGCAACATTAATATTTGATGAGGTAGCTTATATAGTACCAACAGGCGCCTATGCACTATTGATGTATATAACTGGATTTATTTTTATTTATATCTTAAGAAAAAATAATTAATTATCTTAAGTAACTAGGAATAAAATCGTCATCTTTATCTTTACTCGAATCTATAATTTTAATTTGATTAAATACTTTATAAATAAAATTACTTAAGCTTTTAATATTTGCATCTTGTAACTCAGCACTTCGTTTTAAATTTGTACCTTGAATATTTATAAAAAGAAGTTTTCTTTCATTAATAGTTATATAATTATTATCGATTAAATATTTTAATTTTCTTACAACAGTCGGCCTTGGAATTCCTGTGATATCAGATAAAGACATTGCATTTACACCTCTATCATCTGAACCCATGACTTTTTTTTGATATGTTTTTAAGTTCAAGTCTCTTACTCTAAAGCTCTTATTTTCAGATGCGTTAAGCATTACCAAAATTCCAATACACATAGTTTCCAGATCCTTTACTTCTTTTCGCCACCTGTTTGTATAAATAAATATAAATTTATAAAACTGATACCAACAAAAAGAAAAATTTTCTTTCATAGAGGATGAAATCTCTTCAACGGTAAAAGCCTTTTCATTTCTTAATAATTTATTAAATTCGAATAACAAAAAACTCATATCTTTTAAAGTGTCTTTAGCTTGGGTAGCAACAAGTGTACTCCTATTAACAAACATTTTTTTTCCAGTTTTTTTAATTACACCTTCTTTTTCTAATTCTAAGATTTTCCTTCTCACACTTTCTTTTGGTATTTCTAGATCTTTTGAAATGTCGCTTAAATTTATCTTCTCAATTTCTATTGATCTATCTTTGTAAAAAGTATCATAATTTACAACCAACCCGTTTCTTCTAAAAACAATCAAATCTCTATTAATTAGGTAAATAATTATTATATATTTATCTATATCTTTATGAACACTATATGCTCGGATTAACCAATTGCTAATCAAGAAATAATAAGCTGGAGCTAATTTGCTAAAATTACTACTAATAACCTTGAAAATTTCTCTCTCGTTAATTTGTGCCGTAACGCTAGGTACTACTGCCATTGTTATCTCCTGACCCACTCTGAACTATTATATAATGAATAGCAACCCAAAATGGACTCTTGTTATATATCAAATTTTATAACCACGTGATTTAATAAGCTAATGAATAATGAAGGCTTAAATAGAACATCCCACGTTGTTGAAGACCCCACTCAAGAAACTGAGGCTCCTCTTAGAGTGAACGTGGATGTTCTTAAGCAAAGACTAATTGAACAAAAGAGAAAAGACAAAGTTAAGAGGACAATTATTTTATCTACAGTGGTAGTATCTCTAGGCGCTTTGACAGTGTTAACTTATTAAAGTTTCCAAGTCATTTTTAATTATATCAGGAATAAAAATTTCTTTTTTAGAATTCTTTTTATATCTGTAATACTTATTTTGTCCTGGATACATTATTTCTTTAACCCCTTTTATTCTTGGAAGTTTTTTAATTGTTCGAATGTTATCTTTTATTCTTCGATTATAATTTTTTTGAAATAAATTGGCTTTAAAAGTGATGAATAAATGTCCAATATTTTGTGGTCCAGAAAAATCATCAAATGGATCTTTTACTCGTCCTGCATGGTTTCCACCTGTAATTACTCCACTTAAAATATCTACCATCCATGCAAGACCTGATCCTCTAAATCCTGCAATTGGTAGCTGAACTCCTTCTAATGCTTTCTTCGCATCAATAGTTGGTTTACCAAACTTGTCTAGCGCAACACCTTCAGGAATTTTTTGATTATTTCTTGCAGCAACTCTTATTTTTCCTCTATTAATCATAGAGATTGAGGTATCCAATATAAAAGGAATTTTTGTTCCAGTTGGAGTTCCAAAACATATAGGGTTTGTTCCAAATAAACTTTTTAAAGCACCATGTGGTGCAATTGCAGGTGGGGCATTAGTATAAATCATCGTTATTAAATTTTTTTTAACAGCTTGCTCAGCGTAATAACCTGATAATCCATAGTGCCCACTTCCTTTGATTGCAACCATTCCAATGCCAGTTGTTTGTGCATGCTTGATTGCAGTCTTTATTCCAAGATCAGCAGCAACAAAACCAATACTATTATTTGCATCAATATGAGATATGGATTGAGAAATTTTTTTTATTTTTATTTTGGGTTTAGGATTAATTACTTTTTTTGAAATTCTATCACAATACATCTTAAGTCTTGATAATCCATGTCCATAGGCGCCAACTAGTTCAGCATTAATTAATGCATTTGCTGAGATTAATGCATGATCTTTACTTAATCCAAATTTTTGAAATATTTTTACAACTTGTTTTTTTAAGATTGGGGTTTTCACTTTAACCTTTTCCACGCCATGGGATATATTTGTCGATAATTTTTCTTAAAGTAATATCAAATAATAATCCTAACATTCCCATGATAAAAATAGTGATCCAAATAACTTCATATTGAAAGTACTTTTTAGCTACATTTTCAACAAAACCTATACCAGTAGTTCCTGCTAAAAACTCAGCAGCAACTAATGTTCCCCAACACATTCCTACAGCAACTCTAATTCCAGTTAAAATTTCTGGAAGTGAATTTGGAAAAATTACATATCTTAGAATTTGTTTTTTAGAGGCTCCTAAAGAGTGAGCAGCATGAATTTTTGAGAGTTGAGTTCCTGAAGCACCAGCTCTTGCAGAAATGATCATAATAGATAAGGAGACCATAAATAATAAGAATACTTTACCTGTATTATCAATTCCTAAAACAGAAATAATAAGAGGGGCCCAAGCAAGAGGTGGAACCGGTCTATATAATTCTATTAATGGATCAAAAAATCCTTTTGCAAATCTGTTTAGCCCCATAAACAAACCTAAAGGTACACCAATTAAAATTCCAAATACTAAGCCTAAAAACACTCTTAAAAAAGAGTCCCAAATATGCCCGTATGGCACTGGAATTTTAAATAATTTAAAGTCACCAGTAACAACTTTTAAAACATTACCTTTAAAGTTTTCTTTAACAATTCCGTCTTTGGTGTGAACAGGATAATCACCTGGAAGAACATCAGCTATCCAATCAGGTAAAATAAAACCAACAATTGATGAAACATCAATCATTTCTATCCAAAGCAGCGGAATATTTTTATAACCAACGCTCGGCTTAGACATTAGGATAAATTTATTTAAGGTATCAGAGGGTTTTGGCAGCCATCTTCCAGAACCTTGTTCTGAGCAACTTGGTCCACTAGCAACTATTGTGCCTGCTGGAAATAATAGAATATCAATTAATCTTAGACCACCTTGTTCAGATTTTTGTATATTATCAAATTCTATGATTGCTTTCTGCATCTCATTAAGAGCATTAGGAGGGTAGATACTTGCAAACTCGATACGTCTTGCAATTTTAACAATATTTTTTGCATAGTCTGATGCAATTTCTTCATTATCATTTAAACCTTTTCTGTAGGTTTTAATTTCATCCTTTAACTGTTTAATTGAACTTTTGAATTGAGGGTTGTGGTTTCTCAGTTTAAAGAATTTATCACTTATGATTTTAAGCTCTTCAGCTGCAGCATGGAATTTAAGACCTTTACTTGTTTCAGGAACTACAGGAACCTCTATAGTATTTTCTATTGATCCTGTACCTGATTGAACCTTTATAATACCCCATCCACCCTGTTCTGATACAGCATTTTGTCTTTCATTTTTTTGTTCTTGAGTTTCAAAAGGGTAATCTTTTTGTTTAAAGTTTGAGCTTAAGAGTTTTATCTCTTCAGTCATTTCATTAATTTTTGTTTTAGTGTCAATCTCAATTAAATCTTCATTAGTTAATAAAGGTATTAATTTAATAGTTTTATTTATGTAGTTAACCAAAATAGTTTTTTGCTGGCTATTTAAGTCTCGAGAATTTTGAATTACTTTAGTAATTTTTTGAAGATTTTTATTTTCAATTTTTATTATTGATGTGCTTTTAAATTCTCTTTCTTCAATAGGAAATTGATATTTCAATCCCATTAAAGAGTCATTTACTTTTGCAACCTGGCATAATTCATTTGCTGATTTTGGATAAAAACCTTTTGCTATATCCCAGGAGTAATAAAGCCAAACCAATAGTATTGCAGCACTTCCAACAATAACCCAGTGAGTACCACCTTTTGCTCTTTCAGGATTTCCAAATACGGCATCTACTTTTTCAGTTCTAATTAATCTTCGACCGTAAAGAATACTTCCTATAATCGCTACAAATATTAATAGAATTACTATTTGAATTAGCATTAATTTTCTTTACCCATTATTTCTTCTTCCATATTCCAAATCATGGATAAAATTTCTTCTCTCTTTGATGAAAATTCTTTGTTCTTCTTTATTTCTCTTAAATCTTCTTTAAGACCCATTTCTGCAAAAGGAAGATTGTATTCTTTATGTATTCTTCCTGGTCTAGGTGCCATTACATACAATCGTTCTCCAAGCAACAATGCTTCTTCAACTGAGTGAGTAATAAGGATGATAGTTTTTCCAGTTTCTTTCCAAATTTTTAATACTAAAGACTGCATTTTCTCTCTAGTTAATGCATCTAATGCTCCCAATGGCTCATCCATTAAAATTAAATCAGGGTCATTAATTAGACATCTTGCAAGCGCCACTCTTTGCTGCATACCTCCAGATAATTGATAAGTAGGTGTATTACCAAAACCCTTTAGACCAACAATTTCTAACCATTCTTCAACTTTTTCCTCGGTTAATTTTGTATTTTCTTTTTTCATTCGTAGACCAAAGTTTACGTTTTCTGCAACTGTTAACCATTCAAACAATGCACCTTGTTGAAAAACCATTCCTCTTTCTACTCCTGGGCCGTCTATCTCTTTATTATTAAGAGTTATAATTCCAGAAGTAGGTCTTAGAAATCCAGCAGTAATATTTAGTAAAGTTGTTTTTCCACAACCTGAAGGTCCAAGGACAGTAAGTAGTTCACCTTTTTTTAAAGTAAAACTTACATCTTTTAATGCGTGAACTGTTTCTCCTTTTGGAGTTTTAAAAATCATGTTTAGATTTTCAGAAATAAGATCACTCATTAACTACCTTATATTAGAAATTTTACAAAAAAAATAGGCACCAATCATTATAATTGGCGCCTATTTAAATTTTAAACCTTTAAAATTATAAAGGTAGGAAACTTGTATCTACAGCTCCACCAGGTGTTCCCATTCCTTTTAGGAAACCATCAAGATTACCACTTTCCATAGACTGTTTAGTTTCTGAAGGAGTTAAGAATTTAAATCCATCTAGAGTTTCTTTCATATCAGCAACTTTCATTTCAGAAGCTTTTGACATAGAGTTCATATCACTTTTACCAGCTCTATATCTGTCGTTTGCTTCATGAGTTACTTCAATAAAAGTTCTCAACATTCCTGGATTTTCCTTCATAAACTTGTCTGTTACAGAAGTAATATCTATTCCTAAGATACCAGCATCTCTAGCTTCTTGAACTGTTAATAATCTTGAACCAACAGCTACTGCAGCTTTAATAGAGTTACCACCAAATAAACATGCCATTACAACATCACCGCTGACCAATGCAGCAGCACCTTCTTCAGGATCCATTTGAATTATATCCATTTTACTTCTATCAGCTCCAACAACTTTCATACTTTCATCAAAAACGTATTCAGCCATTGTTCCAAGTGGTACAGCAACTTTTTTGCCCTCTAGCTCAGAACCATTTGCTTTTGTAATTCCAGAAGCATTAGAAGTAACACAAGTAGTTCCCCCCATACCGTATTCCATTGCAATATCCACTAACTTAAGAGGCGCTTTAGATTTTACAGCATTGATAAAAGGTACTAAACCTTGCGAGTAAGAAATATCAATATCTCCTGCTAACATAGCATCAGTCATTGCTCCACCATTTGTGAAGTTTGTCCATTTAACTGGAACTCCAAGAGCTTTAGCAAAATTTTTCTTTTGCATGTCCTCTAGGTTTGGACTTGGCCATTCTAGAAAATATGCGACCCTAACTTCTTTTGCAGCTGAATTTGCAACTGAAATAGATAGGTTAAGCGCAAGTATAGATCCTAGAATAAAAGTTAATAATTTTTTCATTTATTCCCCTATGTTTAATTAATTAAATTGAACATATTTAAATTCAATTTTAGATAGAAGTAAAACACTTTATGATGAAAAGCTGGTGTGCAAATAAGTCAATTGTACAATTTTAAGTTGTATATTAATGTTGTCCAATGTAGGTCAAAATAAATGTAGTAAACAAAACATTTTAGTCTAAATATTTTATAACAACTAAAAATTTAAAATTATGAGCTCAGAAAACAGAACTTCGGTACCAAATTCTCTAAATGAACATTGGATGCCGTTTACATCCAATAAAGATTTTAAAGCCAATCCAAGATTAATTACTGAAGCTAAAGGAGTTTATTTAAAGACCCATCATGGAAAAACCCAAATCGATGCTAGCTCAGGATTATTTTGTAACCCTTTAGGTCATGGAAGAAGAGAAATTACCGAAGCTGTAACTAAACAATTAGATACTTTAGATTATGCTCAACCATTCCAACAGGGATTTGGTGGATCATTTGAATTAGCTACAAGAATTTCAAAACATACTCCAGCAGATTTAAATAAAATGTTTTACACAATTTGTGGATCAACAGCTGTAGAGACAGCAATTAAAATTGCAGTTGCTTATCATAGAGCAAAAGGTAATGCTCACAGATTTAGATTTGTAGGTCGTGAACGTGGATATCATGGCATGAACATTGGCTGTGTTTCTGTTGGTGGAATGATTAATAACGTTAAAACTTTTGCAAGTATTTTAATGCCAGGTGTTCAACACATGAGACATACGCATTTACCTGAACATAAATTTGTAAGTGGTCAACCAGAAACTGGTGCAGATTTAGCAGATGACTTAGAGAGAATAGCAACGAACTTTGGTCCCGAAAATATTGCAGCCTGCATTGTTGAACCAATTGCTGGATCAACTGGAACTTTAGTTCCACCAAAGGGTTATTTACAAAAGTTAAGAGACACATGTGATAAACATGGAATACTTTTAATTTTTGATGAAGTGATTACAGGATGGGGTAGAACGGGATCTGTTTTTGCTAGCCAGGAATTTGGTGTAACACCAGATATAATGACAATGGCTAAAGCGACAACCAATGGTGTAGTTCCCATGGGTGTAGTTGCATGTAAAGATGAAATTTATGATGCAGTGATGGATGCTTCTCCAATGGGTTCAGTTGAATTATTTCATGGTTATACTTATTCAGGAATACCAGTTGCAGTCGCTGCAGCTTTGGCAGTACAAGATATTTTTGAAAAAGAAGATATCTTTGAAAGAGCAAAAAACCTTTCTCCTTATTTTCAAAAAGGATTATTTTCACTTCAAGATTTAGAAGCCGTGGACAATATAAGAGGATACGGAATGATGGGTGGAATAGATATGAAATTAAACACTAAACCAGGTAAAGCAGGATACGAAACGTTCAAAGCTTGCTATGAAGCAGGAGTGAACTTTAAAGCAACTGGAGATTGCTTAATTATAGCTCCACAGTTTATTTGTGAAAAAAAAACATATAGATGAAATTATCGATAAACTTAGAACTGGTATAACTAATTATCAAAAAAACCAAAAAAATTAGTTAATCTAACCTAAAAAAGAAAGCCCATGAAGATTGGTGTACCTAAAGAGATAAAACCTCAAGAGAATAGAATTGGTCTAACTCCTGAAAGTGTAAAAACTTTAATTTCACAAGGACATAAAGTTATTGTTGAAAATAATGGAGGTTTTGAAGCAGGTTTCGAAAATGAACAATACATAAAAGCTGGTGCTAAAATTGCAAACTCTGCATCAGATATTTTCGATGATGCTGAAATAATAGTTAAAGTTAAGGAGCCTCAAAAAGTTGAGGTGGAAATGATAAAAGAAAATCAAATTATTTATACTTATTTACATTTAGCAGCAGCTAAAGAATTAACTGAAGGGTTGATTAAATCAAAAAGTATAAATATCGCTTATGAAACGGTAACTGATAATAACGGAAGATTACCCTTGCTTGCTCCTATGAGTGCAGTTGCCGGTCGAATGTCGGTACAAGCTGGAGCTCATTGTCTTGAAAAAAATCAAAAAGGAAGAGGTCTTTTATTAGGAGGAGCACCAGGTGTCACAGGCGCAACTGTTGTTATATTAGGTGGAGGTGTGGTTGGAGAAAATGCAGCGGTTATTGCAACTGGAATGCAGGCAAAAGTACATATTGTTGATAAATCTGAAGAAAGGTTGAGTCAACTCACAAAAATGTTTGGACATAAAATTATTCCAGAACAAAGTGATAAAATAGATTTAACTAAATTAGTTTCAGAAGCTGATCTTTTAGTTGGAGGAGTTCTAATACCAGGAGCTGAAGCACCAAAATTAGTTACTAAAGAAATGTTAAAATTTATGAAACGTGGATCTGTAATTGTTGATGTTGCTATAGATCAAGGTGGATGTGTTGAAACAAGTAAACCAACTACCCATGGAGATCCGACATATATAGTAGACGATGTCATACATTACTGTGTAGCAAACATGCCAGGTGGTGTACCAAGAACATCAACTTTAGCCTTAAATAATGCTACACTCCCATTTTTAGTTAAACTTGCAAACAAAGGTTATCAAAAAGCATTGAGTGAGGATAAAAATTTTTTAGCAGGACTTAATGTTCATAAAGGTCATGTAACTTATAAAGCAGTTGCTGATGTATTTGGACATGAATATGTAAATCCATATAATGCA
>CABXVD010000004.1 GCA_902515625.1 uncultured Pelagibacteraceae bacterium
TAATAAGTCGTTTTCAATTTTAATTGGTGCAATATTGTCTCCTCCAGGACTAATTATAATATCTTTTTTTCTATCTGTAATTTTTAGATATTTATTTTCGAAATGGCCAATATCACCAGTATATAACCATCCATCTTTTAAAACTTTTCTGGTTTCTTGATCGTTATTCCAATAACCCAACATTACATTTTCACCTTTGACCAAAATCTCACCATCATCTGCTATTTTAACCTCATTTGAGGCAAAAGCAGGTCCTACAGTATCAATTCTTATATCGTCTTTTGGGTTACAACTAACAACTGGAGAAGTCTCCGTTAAACCATATCCTTGTAAAGTAGGTAATCCTATGGCATTTAAAAATACTCCTACTTCTTTATCCAGTGCACCACCTCCAGAAATAAATAATTTTAGAGAACCACCAAATTGTGCTTTTATTTTTTTTCTAACTAGTTTTTCACAAATAATATCTTGTACTTTTTCTAAATTAGATAATTTATTTTTGAATAGAACTTTCTCTCCAAGAGAGAGCATTTTATTAATTAGATATTTTTTTAGGCCTTTTGTTTTATTAAAGGATGCATTTATTTTTTGATATAAATTCTGATAAAATCTTGGAACAGCGGTCATAATATCAGGATTACATTCGCCCATATTTTTTATCAGCTTATCTATGCTTTCAGCATAGAAGACTCTAGCGCCGAGTGCTATCTGAACAAATTGAACAGTATGCTCGTATGAGTGTGACAAGGGTAACCATGTTAAAAACTTAGCTTTTTTTGAAATAAACTCTTTGAGTAAAAATAAAGCACCTTCACAATTACTTAAAATTCCTCCATGACTTAACATTACACCCTTGGGGTTTCCTTGTGTACCTGAAGTATAAATTATGCAAGCAAGATCTTTTCTAGAAATATCTAAATCTAGAAAATTTTTTTCTTGGTATTTTTCTTTTTTAAAAATATTTTTTATGCAAATAACATCACTTGCATCTATAATTTCCTCAAAAGATAATATTTTTTTTATGAAAGATTTGGATTTAACTATATTTTTAATTTTATTATATTGTAAAGAGTCTGAAACAATTACAACTGATGGATTACAATCATTAATTAAATATTCGTAATCTCTTTCTACATAGGTCGTATAAGCTGGAACAGTAATACCTTTTGATAACATTATTGCTAAATCAGAGATCATCCATTCAGGTCTATTTTCTGAAATTAACAAACAACGATCTTTATTCTCTATAAATGAACTTAACTCTTCAGATAGTTTTAAAATATTTAAATAGGTTTCTTTCCATGTAAATTTATTTTCTAAATTTTTTAATGATTTTAAAAAAATTTGATCAGGCTTTTCTTTTAAGTACTGTTGATAAAAAAGTTCTAAAAGATTATTTTGTTTGTTTATTTCCATATCTTTTGGTGGGCGAAGAGAGAATCGAACTCTCACTTCTTGCGAAACACGATTTTGAGTCGTGCGCGTCTACCAGTTCCGCCATTCGCCCGCTAATTTGAATTAAATTATATTTAAATAGTATAAGAACTAAAATTATATTAAAACCAAAAAATGTTTCAAACTCTTTACAGGAAATGTTTAGATTTAGCATCACATAAGAGCTCAAACTTTTATTTGGGTTTAGTTTCGTTTATTGAAAGTTCTTTTTTTCCCATACCACCAGACGTAATGATTGTGCCTATGGTCATTGCAAAGAAAAAAAATTACATAAAAATATTTTTGATAGCATCCATTTTTTCAGTTTTAGGAGGTGTTTTTGGATACTTCCTGGGATCATTTTTTTATGATCTATCTTTAAGTGTGATCGAATTTTATGGATATGAAAATAAAGTTGAAAAATTAAAATATAATCTATCTATTGGAGAGGGGTTTCTAGCATGGCTAAGTATACTTTTTTTAGCAGGTTTTACTCCTTTGCCTTATAAAGCTTTCACAATTGCTAGTGGATTAATTGGTTTTAATCTGTTCATATTTATCCTTGTAAGTCTTATCTCTAGAAGTCTTAGGTTTTTTATTATTTCTTACTTGTCGTATAAATTTGGACATTTATTTACTGATTTTATGAACAGACATGGATCAAAATGGTTTACCATTTTGGGGATATTACTTGTTATTATATTTTTAATAATATTTTTATTTTATAAATTTAATGTTTAACCTCAGCAAAAAAAATTTATTCACAGGTATATTTTTAATAAGCTTTATTGCATTAATATCTGCATATTTCATAGAATACATTCTTGATCACCAACCTTGTAATCTTTGTGTATATGAAAGGATCCCATATTTTTTAGCAATCTTAATTGTATTAATAAATTATAAATACAATAAACTAGAAAAGTATCTTATTCTCTCATTGGCTATAATTTTTTTAATAGCAACGATATTGTCTTTATATCACTTAGGAATTGAACAAGGTTTTATACAAGAGTCTTTACTTTGCGATCTTGAAAAGGGAGCAAATATTGTTGATAAAGATGAAATATTAAAGCAATTACAACAAAAAAGTATAAGTTGCAAAGATGTAACATTCAAAATTTTTGGATTATCACTTACAAACTACAATATTATAATATCTTTATTACTAACTATTGGCTTAACAAAAATTTACTTTGGACATGAAAAGAACAGATAAAAAAAAAATTGAGGAATTTATAAGAGTGGATCACGCTGGTGAAAGAGGTGCTGTAAAAATTTATGAAGGTCAATTACTTGCTTTAAATACATTTGTAAAAAATGATAAATTAAAAGAAACTATTGAAGAAATGAAAATTCATGAAAAAGAACATCGTGATTTTTTTGAAAAGGAAATAAAAAAGAGAAATATAGCTCCTACGAAATTTTTACCTCTTTGGGATTTGTTAGGTGTAGGTTTAGGTTTTGGATCTACTTTATTGGGTAAAAAAGCTGCAATGCTTTGTACTGCCTCTGTTGAAGAAGTTATTGATGAACATTATTTAAATCAGATTAACCAACTTGACGATAGTGAAAAAACGTTAAAGAAAAAAATTATCAAATTCAGAGAAGATGAGCTAAATCATAAAGATATAGCTTATGAAAAAGGTGCAACCAAAAAAGGACCTTACTTAATTTTAGATAAATTAATAAAAACTGGATCTAAAATTGCAATAAATATATCTGAAAAAATTTAAGCTTCTAGTTCTACGTCCCAATATAGATAATCCATCCAACTTTTATGAAGAAAGTTTGGAGGAAAATGTTTTCCATTTTTGTGTAAATCTTCTGTTGAAGGTCTATATGGGTGCTGATGTAATTTCATTCCTGAGTTTTTTAATAATTTTCCACCTTTTTTTACATTGCATGCAGAACACGCAGTAACTACGTTATCCCAGTTAGTCTCACCACCTTTTGATCTTGGAAGCAAATGATCAAAAGTAAGTTCCTCGTCACTGCCACAATACTGACAAGAAAATTTATCCCTTAAGAATACATTAAATCTTGTAAAGCTTGGTTTTGATTGTGGAATAATATAATCTTTGAGTGCAATAACGCTTGGTAATTGCATATTAAAAGAAGGGCTTCGAATAATTCTATCATAATTACTAACTATGATCACTCTATCTAAAAAAACTGATTTGACTGTGTCTTGCCACGACCATAATGATAAAGGATAATAACTTAACGGTCTGTAATCAGCATTTAAAACTAATGCTGGACATTTTTCTAATGAAACATTTTGTTCAATAAAATTATTCATAGTTTAATTTTAACTTAGTTGATCTACTTAATCAACATTAAGAGATATTAAAGTTTCTTTAAGATATAATTCAATGCTGTGCTAGATGCTTGTATAGGAATGTGATGATCACAATTTTTAATTAAAAGAGTGTCAACTTTTACATTATTTCTTATCAAAAAGTCTTTTGTCTCTAGTAAGTTGATTGATGGGACAATTTGATCAGTATCACCGTGGATAAGTAAAGTTTCAGTTTTGTTTTTAATTCTAATTTTTAAGTTATCCTTATCAATAATTTTTCCAGAAAAACCAACTATACAAGAAAATTTTTCATCTGATGTTAAGCCAACATTTAAAGACATCATACAACCTTGGCTAAAACCAGATAAACATATTTGCTTATTTGATAAATTGAATTCTAATTTAACCTCTTCTATAAATTTTTTAATAACATTCTCAGCCTTAATTGATTGCTCCAATATATAAGATGGTTCTTCTTTGCTAAGATCAAACCATTGATATCCTGAAGGGTTCATAGCACATGTCTCAAGTCCATTTGGACATATAAAAACTGTATTTGGCATATGTCTTTTCCAATTTAATGAAAGCATACTAATGTCTTTTCCATCACCACCGTATCCATGTAATAAAATAATTGCATTTTTTATTTCACTTAAATTTTCAGGTTTAATAATTACAGAGTTAAGGCAAAATGTCATAGTTAATTAATTAAGTGTTTTATTTCTAAAAACAATCTACAATACAAAAATGTTATCAGGAATAATAGTTAAAGTTCTATCTATTGCACTTTTAATAGCAGTGGGTGTAGTCTTAATATTGGGTATAGGAACTCTTTTCAAAGGTGGCGAGACGAGTAAAAAATATTCAAATAAGTTAATGCAGATGAGAGTAATATTGCAGTTTATTGCTATAATTGCTTTGGTCGTTTTTGCTTATTTTTTTAAAGATTAACTCAAATTTTGCAGCCAGTTAATAAAATTTTCATCATCAAAATTTATTGAACCAATAATTCTTGCAAATTCTTCTCCATTAGAATTTAAAAATATGGTAGTTGGAACTCCTCTTAAAGAAAAAGTTTTTGCTAGGGTTGATGGATTATCAAAATAGGGCTCTAAATTATCTATACCTAACTCAGCAAAAAAACTTTTAACTTTATTTAGATTTTCTTTACCAATATTAATTGGATAAATTTTTAAGTTCTTTAGCTTTGGGTTTGCTTGTAGCCTGTTTAAAGAAGGCATTTCCTCTTTACATGGTTCGCACCAAGTTGCCCAAAAATTTAGTATTATTAGCTGACTCTCTAAATTTTGAATATTAATTTCTTCATCTGTACTATCTAAAAAAATAACATTATCGTATATTTTTGGGATTTTATGGACTACAAGATTTTTTAAATCTGTTAATTCATTTGCAAAAGCATTTGTGATTAAAAAGGAAAATAATATTAAAATTCTCATGTTAAATAGGTATAATTAATTATCATGGCAAAAAATAAAAACAACCAGGCAATATGGAACACACGTATAAAAAAAAAATCATCAAGTTTGTTTCAGAAAGTTGGCAATTCTTTAGATATTGATAAAAGACTCTACAGAGAAGATATCATGGGATCAATTGCCCATGTTGAGATGCTTTTTAAACAAAAAATAATATCATTTAAAATAAAAAATAAGATTATTTATGGACTCAATAAAATAGAAAGAGAGATTTCCGGTAAAAAGTTTGAGTTCAACAAGAAATATGAAGACATTCATATGAATATCGAAAAAAGACTTTTTCAAATTATTGGTGAAGAGGCTGGGTATGTGCATACAGCTAGATCAAGAAATGACCAGGTGATTACTGATTTTAAGTTATGGTTAAAATCTGCGACTAAGGAAATAAATATCAATCTTGATAAAGTAATTAAGAGTTCTATAAAATTAGCTGAAAAAAATATTCAAACTATTATGCCTGGTTTTACGCATTTAAAAAATGCTCAGGCAATTTCATTCGCACATTATCTGATGTCTTATGTTGAAATTTTTAACCGAGATAAAAAAAGATTTTCTAATAATATAGAAAGTTTAAATGAAAATCCTCTTGGTGTTGCTGCTTTATCAGGTACATCATTTAATATAGACAGAAATTACACAACTAAAAAACTTGGTTTTAAAAAGCCTACAAACAATTCTATTGATACAGTATCAGATAGAGACTTTGTTCTTGATTTTCTTTACAGTGTATCAGTATGCTCAATGCATATTTCAAGGATTTCAGAAGAGTTGATTATATGGAATTCAGATGGATTTAATTTAATTAACTTGTCTGATAAAGTTGTAACTGGATCTTCTATAATGCCTCAAAAAAAAAATCCTGATCTTTTAGAATATTTAAGAGGTAAATCTGGAAGCACCTATGGAAATTTATTTTCTATGCTAACTATTTTAAAAGGATTACCATTATCTTACTTTAAAGATTTGCAAGATGATAAAGAAATAGTGTTTAATTCAAACGATACACTTGTGAGCTGTCTAAAAATTTTTGATGAAGTGATAAAAAATTGTAATCCTAATAAAAAAAAAATGATTGAGCTTGCAAACAGTGGATATATTACTGCAACAGATTTAGCCGACTATCTTGTTAAAAATCATTCAATGTCTTTTAGAAAGGCTTACCAAAAAACTTCAGCTATAGTTAATTTAGCAGAAAAAAGAAAAAAAAATTTAAACGAACTATCTTTAGATCAACTTAAAAAAGTTGAACCCAAACTTACCGAAGATGTTTTAAAAGTGTTTGATTTAAACAATTCTGTCAATTCCAAAAAATCATTTGGGGGAACATCTTTTGATAATATTAAAAAGATGATAATGAAATATAAAAAATAGATATGTTCAGAAACTTTTCACTAGCCTTGATTTTATGCTGCTTATTAATCTCTTGTGGGAAAAAAGGTGATCCTGAATATAAAGAGCCTGAAAAAAAATTAAAAGTGCAATTACTTTTAATTAACAAAGCTTAATGAAATATAATAATAAAAAATTAACAATAGAAAATATCAATTTTCAAGTTTTAGCGAAAAAATTTGGCACACCGGCTTACTGTTATTCTTACTCAAAACTTAGTGATAATATAAATAGTTTTAAAGAAAATTTTAAATCTTTTTCCCCATTAATCTGCTTTTCAATAAAATCTAATACTAATGTTAATATAATTAGAGAAATTAAAAAATTTGGTCTAGGAGCTGATGTTGTTTCAAAGGGAGAGCTTATGTTAGCTTTAAAAGCAGGGGTTAATCCAAACAAAATAGTATTTTCAGGAGTGGGCAAAACTAATGAAGAAATCAATTTTGCTATAAAAAAAAAAATACTTCTTATTAATGCTGAATCAAAAAGTGAAATTCAAGAGATTAATAACATTGCAAAACGAAAAAAAAAAATAGTACAAGTTGGTATAAGACTAAATCCAAATACTGACGCAAAAACTCTTAAACAAATTTCTACGGGTAAAAGTGAAAATAAATTTGGTGTAAACAGTAAAACGTTTTATGAGCTTGTAAAGTACTGCAAAAACTCAAAAAATGTCAGTCTACAATGTTTAAGCGTTCATATAGGTAGTCAAATATTAGATCATAAACCATATGAAAGAATGCTAAAAGCTGTAAGTAATATAATGAGTAAAACAAAACACAAATTTAAATTTGTTGATTTAGGTGGAGGTATGGGGATTTCTTACAGTAATAAAAATAAAAAGCTTAATTATAAAAAGTATAACTCAGCGATTAAAAATTTTTTAAAAAAACATAACACAAAAATTATTTTTGAACCAGGTAGATCAATAATCGGTAATACAGGAACTTTGATAACTAAAATAATTTATATAAAAGATGGTGGTACTAAACAATTTATTATCTTAGACTCTGCGATGAACGATCTTATGAGACCAGCACTATACGGAGCAGTACATAAAATTTTACCAGTTATTAAATCGAACAATATCTCTAGAAATACTTATGAATTTGTAGGTCCTATTTGTGAAAGTACAGATAAGTTTGTAACTTTAAAAAAGTTTCAAAAACTTAAAGAAAAAGATTTTCTAGCTATATGTGATGTAGGAGCCTATGGAATGTCTTTAAGCTCTAATTATAATCTTAGACCAAAACCTGTTGAATTACTTGTAAAAGGAAGAAAGATTAAAATAATTAAAAATAGACAAAAGCTTACAGAGTTAATTTAATTTTTGATAAAAATGATCAGAAATTTTTTATTTTCGATATTTTTTTTTCTAGGAATAGTTATTATTTCAATAATATTTTTACCTGCATTACTTTTACCAAGAAAAATTACTTTGGTTGGTGGAAAATTAATGGGTTATTGGGCTGAGTTTTGTCTTAAAGTTTTTCTATCAGTAAAAATTATAATTAAAGGTAAAGAAAATATTATAAATGATCAAAAGTTTTTCATTGCTGCATCCCATCAATCTATGTTTGAAACATTCTATCTACAAACCATTTTTAATTCACCAGTATTTATTTTAAAAAAAGAGTTACTCCAAATTCCAATTTTTGGATGGTATTTAAAAAAAATTGGATCTATCTCAATAAATAGAAACAAAATAAGTAAAGATAATTTAGGATTTTTTGAGGATATTTTAAAAACAGTAAACGATAGTGATAGACCATTGATAATTTTTCCTCAAGGAACTAGAGTTATGCCTGATGAACGTCCTCCTTTTAAAAAAGGTGCTACTAGAATTTATCAGGAGCTAAATATAGCCTGCCAACCAGTTGCTATTAATTCTGGGTACGTATGGCCTAAAAAAGGTACAAAAAATACTCATAAAACAATAACAGTTTCCATTTTAAATCCTATAAATGCTGGAATGAATAAAGAAAGTTTTCTAAATAATTTAGAGAGTAAAATTTATAACGAGCTAAAATTGTTAAATTAGCCTTTCATAGGCATAACAACATATATACTGTCAAAATCACCTGGATCTTTTATTAAAGCTGGAGAACCTGTATCGTTAAAAAATATTTCAACTTTTTCTCCATCTAATTGGGAAGCCACATCTATTAAATATCTAGAGTTAAAACTAATTTCTAAATCCTCATCGAATTTAGCACTAATGGTCTCCTTACCATCACCACTGTTAGCGTTATTTACTGATAAGTTCAAAGTATCTTTAGATAAACTAAATTTTACTCCATCTTTTTTGTCTAATGATACAGATGCAACTCTATCAACAGAATTAAGAAATAATTTTAGATCTATCTCTAATTTTTTTTGGTTATTTTTAGGAATCACTTGAATATAATTAGGAAATTTACCATCTATAAGCTTTGATATTAATATGCTATTGTTAAGTTCAAATTTAATTTTAGATTTAATATTTGAAACTTTTACATCACCGTCATAACTATCCAAAAGAGAACATAGTTGAAAAATTGTTTTTTTTGGCAATATTATTGGATCAAAATCAATTTTTTCATCTAATCTAATTTTAGAAATAGACATTCTATGACTGTCGGTAGCCACAGCTGTAAGATAATTTTTATCTTCTACTTCTGTTTGATGAAAATAAATTCCACTCAAGTAATGTCTGGTTTCATCATTAGAAACCGAAAATTTACATTTATTTAGTAATTTAAGGAGTTGTTTAGATTTTATTACAAATTCATTTTGGTTAAAATTTTCATCTGTAAGTGGAAACTCTGATGGACTAAGGCAGTTTAAATTGAAAATAGATTTTTCTGATTCTAAATGAAGTTTACTTGAGTCATTAAGAGTTAAATTAATTTTTTTTCCAGATGATAATTTTCTTACTATATCATATATAGTCGAAGATACTGTTGTAGTTTTTCCTTCCTCCAATACTTCCACATTATTTATCTTATGAATGAAAATTAAATCTAAGTCTGTTGCTGTTATAATTAAATTTGAACTATTTGCATCAATTAAAATATTCGACAAAATTGGCAAAGTGCTTCTCTTTTCTATAACTCCCTGACAATAATTAAGTGCTTGCTGAAGATCCTGTTGATTAACGTTAAATTTCATTATTTTTGTTGTTATATAATATTTGATTTTTTAATTTTTTAATATTATCAACCATCTCTGGGTCTTTTTCTTTAATCTTTTCAATAGTTTTAACTGAATGAATTATTGTAGTATGGTCTCTATTTGAAAACTCTCTTCCAATTTCAGGTAATGATTTTGAAGTAAGAATTTTGGTTAAATATATTGCTGTTTGTCTAGGTCTAACTAAATACCTTGATCTTCTTGAAGATAACATCTCATTTTTACTAATTTTAAAAAATTTACATACTGCTGTTTGAATTAAATCTATAGTTACCTTGTTTTCAGATAGATTTAATAAATCTTTCAGAATTACTTTTGTTTCAGATAAATTTGGAACTTTTTCATATATTCTTGAGAAAGAAACCACTCTATTAATTGCTCCAACTAACTCTCTTATACTGCCTTTAATTTCAGTGCTGATAAAATCTTGAATGTCTTTTGAAATCTGAAATTGGTCAGAATATATACTGTTTACTTCTTCAGTTTTTTTTTGAACTATTTTTTTTCTTAATTCTAAATCTGGTTTTTGTATATCGACTACTAATCCACCTAAAAATCTAGATTTAATTCTTTCTTGAATTCTTGCTAATTTATTGGGGGGTCTATCTGAAGAGACTATTATTTGAGAACCTTTATCTAATAAAGTATTAAAGGTATGAAAAAATTCTTCTTGCATGGCCTCTTTACCGCTTATGAATTGGATATCGTCAATTAATAGTATGTCTGTGTTTCTAAAATATTCTTTAAACTTTACCATGTCATTTGATTTAATTGATTTTACAAATTGATACATAAAACGTTCGGCTGAAATAAACATAACCTTAATATTTTTTTTTAACTCAAAACCAATAGAATTTAACAAGTGTGTTTTGCCCATTCCAACACCACCATAAATATAAAGTGGGTTGTAATGCGAAATATTTTCTGAAACCTTTAATGATGCCTCATAAGCCAACTTATTACTTGATCCTGTGATAAAATTATCAAATCGTTTATTAGGATCAATCCGATTATATTGTAAATAAGAGTCTTTAATAAAAGAAACATTCTCTTTTAAGTTACCTACTTCTAGTGGCTCACTATTTTGAGCAGCACTATCTGGTTCAACTATTCTAAATTCAATTCTTATAATATCTTTTTTATAATTTTTTATAATTTGTAAGATTTGATCTAAATATCTTGATGTTATCCAGTCTCTAATAAATCTAGTTGGTACAGATAACAGTATATAATTATTAAATTCTTCTATAAATGAAATTCTTTTTAACCAACTTTCATAAACTTCAGATCCTAACTTATCTCTCATATCAGCTTGAACCAATCTCCATTCAAAGCTGTTAGACTTATTAAAATTGTCTATATTTTGATTATTCGTAAGTTTACTCATAAGCTTGGAAGAAACTTAGTTAGAACCGATTTAAAATAATTTGCAACAAGTTAATAAAAAATTTTAAAAAAAAATAAAATCTAGGATTGTGGATTTAAACGTCACAGAGTTAAAGTTGAATTTTGTTTTTTTCAAAGAATTAGAAATTAAAATTCTAAATTGAATCAAACCATGATTGAATCAAATGTAGATTGAATTTATATAAGGTAAAAATTTACTAAGTCTAAATATAGTAAAACAAGATGATATTTAAATAGATAATGTACTTACTAAGAGTTGTTTAATTAAATAAGTTTTTTTTAACGCTTAGATTGTAGAAATCTTCTTTGTGATCCTAGAAACATTTCTAGAAGCGTTTTGTTTCTTGATAATTCCCGTCTTAGCAATCTTCATTAGCTCTGAATTGAGCTTAGGCAAAAATTTTAAAGCTTCGTCTTTCTTTTTTTCTTCAATCAGAAGATTCATTTTTTTTAAAGCGTTACGAAATCTACTTTTTCTAGCCTTGTTAACTACAGTTTGTTTAGAAATTCTTCGAATTCTCTTAATTGCTGATTTTGTGTTTGCCATCTTGGCAGGGGTATAACTTGAGAATTTATAGTGGTCAACATAATATTTTACTATTTTTGGCAAGAATCACAAAAAAAAGTTGATCTATTTGATACAATTTTTTTTTTTATAATACCTAAACATTCAGTAGATTTACATCTGTTTCCTTCTTGCTGGTAAACCTTAAACTCTTTTTGATAACCACCTAGTGTTCCAGATATATCTTGAAAATTTCTAATACTGGATCCTCCTTTAATTATTGCTCTATATAAAATTTTTTTAGAATTCAAAATAATTTTTTTACATTCGTTTTTAGTTAATAATTTTGCCTGTTTAAATGGATCAATTTTGGATAAAAATAATATTTCACTGGCATATATGTTGCCAATTCCTGAAACAAATCTTTGATCCAATAAAAAGCTTTTAATATCTTTACTTTTATTTTTAAAGAAACCTAACACATAATTTATATTAAATTTTTTATCGAAAGGTTCAGGACCCAAATATTTAAATCTTTCTTTTAAAGCATTTTTATTTTCAATTAATTGAAAAAAACCAAAACGTCTTGGGTCATTATAAATTACTTTAAAATTATCAAATTCAAACACAATATGATTATGTTTTTTAGGAAGTATTGGTGAGTGATAAAAACTTGTGTTTGTAAATTTGGATAATTTGAGCTTATCAACAATATGGATTGTGCCTGACATACCTAGATGAATCAAACAATAATCCCCTTCCCAAAAATGTATGATTAAATATTTTGAAAATCTATCTACTTTAAATATTTTTTTATTTTTAATATAACTTTTAAAATTATTTGGTATTAAAAATCGTAGATTTCTATTTCTTATTATTACTTTTTTTACCCTTTTTTGATTAATTTTTTTATTTAAGGATTGTCTAACAATTTCTACTTCTGGTAATTCTGGCATTTCACACTATATTCAATATATAATTTTTTATGCAACAATATCTTCAAAATAAAAAAGGACTAGTAGAAGGTGTATTTGATCAAGTCTATGACCGTTATGATTTGATGAATGACTTTATGTCGCTAGGTATACATAGACTTTGGAAAAAAAGTCTAATTAATATGATGGGCCCATCTGTTAATAAAAAATTGGTTGATGTTGCTTGTGGAACCGGTGATATTGGTAAACTTTTTTTAGACAAAACTGATAATAAATCTAACGTTACATCTATTGATCCCAATAAAAAAATGATTAGCCAAGGTAAAAATAAATTATCAAAGTATAAAAGTATTGAATGGATTACTGCCCCAGCCGAAAAATTGCCATTAACTGATAACTCTTTTGACTACTATACAATCAGTTTTGGTTTGAGAAATACAAAAAATTTGGATCTGGCACTTTCTGAAGCTTATAGGGTTTTAAAGCCTGGTGGTCGTTATCTGTGCTTAGAATTCTCTAAAATACAAAACACAAATATAAATTCAATTTACAAAAATTACTCGAAATTGATCCCCATAATTGGCCAATTTATAGTAGGGGAAAAAGAACCCTATGAATATTTGGTAAAAAGTATTGAGCAATTCATTAATCAAGAAGAGTTAATTGATTTAATGCAAAAACATAAATTTCAAAAATGCTCTTATAGAAATTTTTCTAATGGTATTGTTTCAATTCATAGTGGTTGGAAAATTTAATGATAAGAAAGTTCATTACCTTATTTAAGTTAGGAAGAAAAATAGCAAAATCAGATATACTTTCAATTGCATCAAAGTTTAAAAAACCTCCACTAGCTTTAACTATTTTATTTAAAATATTATCTTTTTCATTTCAAAACAAAGAAAGTTATGATTTGGATAAAGATGAAGGAGAAAGACTTTCTAGATCACTAGAGTCAATGGGTACTACTTTTATAAAGTTAGGACAATTTCTAGCCACTAGACCTGATATTATTAGTGAAGAATTATCTAAAAAACTTGAAAATCTTCAAGATCGTTTACCACCGTTTTCAATATATCAGGCAAAACAAATCATTAAAAGTGATCTTGGAGAAGAATCTTTCAATTCTATAATAGATTTAAGTGAACCTGTAGCTGCAGCGTCTATAGCTCAAGTACACAAAGCAAAAATTAACGACAATGGAACAATTAAAGATGTTGCTATAAAGATTTTAAGACCAGATATAAAAAAAATATTTAATGAGGAAATTGATGCAATGATGTTGTTTGCATTTTTAGTAGAGTCTTTAGTAAAAAAAACAAAAAGATTAAAACTAATAGAGGTTGTTTTTCTATTAAAAGAGATAACAAATCTTGAGATGGATTTGAGGTTTGAGGCAGCGGCTGCTAATGAATACGCAGAGAATACAAAGAATGATGCTGGATTTAAAGTTCCAGTAATTTATTGGAATTTTACTAGTGAAAATGTAATGACTCTAGATTGGATCGATGGTGTTTCAATTAGAGAAACAGAAGAATTAAAAAATAGAAATTTAGATACTAATAAAATAGCAGAAGATATTATTCAACATTTTTTGAGGCACGCGGTAAGAGATGGCTTTTTTCATGCAGATATGCACCAAGGTAATATTTTCATTGATAATAGTGGTCAAATTGCACCAATAGATTTTGGTATAATGGGTAGATTAGATAAAGTTAGTAAGAGATTTCTGGCAGAAATTTTATTTGGATTTATTCAAAGAGACTACCGTAAGGTTGCTGAAGTGCACTTAATGGCTGGATTAGTTCCAAAAGATGTTCCTATAGATGACTTGGCTCAAGCTTTAAGATCAATAGGAGAGCCAATTTTTGGCCAAGAAGTAAAAGATATCTCAGGTGGAAAATTGTTAAAACAACTCTTTGATGTCACAGAAAAATTTAACATGCAAACTCAACCGCAGTTACTAATGCTACAAAAAACAATGGTTGTAGTTGAGGGTGTTGCAAGAAAATTAAATCCAAGTACAAATATATGGACGACTTCTAAACCTGTGCTTGAAACTTGGTTGAGAGAAACAAAAGATCCAATAACAAATTTAAATGAGACATTAAAGAGTACTTCTGAGGTAATTAAGAGATTACCGGAATTTCCAGAGATTATGGATAAAGCTAATCAAGCTTTAACGTTTTTAGCTAGTGGACAAATTCCTCAGAATTCAAACTCATATACTGCTTTAAATGATAAAAAAGCAGAAATGAATGCTTTTAGAAATCAGTCTATTATTGGTTTATTACTACTTGTAATTTTTGGACTTATAGTATTTTAATTCTCGAAATGGAAAATCTGATAAACAAAAAAATTTTATTTATCATATGTGGTGGTATTTCTGCATACAAAAGTCTTGAAACAATTAGGCTTTTCAAAAAAGGTGGTGCTGAAATCAAAACCATACTTACTGCAAGTGCTAAAGAATTTGTAACACCTCTTTCAATTACTGCGCTGTCACAAGGCAAAGTTTATAGTGAATTATTCAGTGTCGAAAATGAAACTGAAATGGACCATATTTCACTTTCTAGATGGGCTGATGTAATTGTTATTGCTCCTGCAACAGCAAATACTGTTTCAAAACTGGCTCACGGTACTACTGACGATCTTGCTTCAACTGTTGTTCTGGCTTCAGATAAAAATATTTATTTAGCACCAGCAATGAACGTGAGGATGTGGGAACATAAAACTACCAAAGCAAATTTAAAAAAATTGCATGATTATGGTTATAAATTAATTGGACCTGAAATTGGCGATATGGCTTGTGGAGAATACGGTGAGGGTAAAATGTCTGATCCAAAAAAAATTGCTGAAGAGATAGACCAGTTTTTTTTAAATAAAAAAAGAAATAAAAATTTAAAAGCTCTGGTTACAGCAGGACCTACTAATGAATACATTGATCCTGTAAGATTTATAACTAACAAGTCTAGTGGCAAACAAGGCTATGAGATAGCAAAATCTCTTTCTAAAAAGGGATTTGATACAACACTTATTTCAGGTCCAACTAACTTGCAAATTGATGATGATATTAATCTAATTAAGGTTGAAACAGCAGAAGAAATGTTTCTTGCAACTCAAAAAAGTTTACCAACTGATGTAGCAATTTTTGCAGCAGCAGTAGCTGATTTTAAGCTACAAAAAAAATATACAAATAAAATTAAAAAACAGGAGACATTAAATTTGAATCTTGAAAAAAACGTCGATATTTTAAATTATGTTTCTAATCATAATTCAATGAGGCCAAGTCTTGTTATTGGTTTTGCAGCTGAAACTATTAACCACGAAATAAATGCAGAAGAAAAGTTAAATAAAAAAAATTGTGACTGGATAATTGCAAATAATGTTGCAAATAAAAATATAGGATTTAATTCTGATTTTAATGAAGTAACTATTCACTACAAAAATAAAAAAATAAATAACGAAAAACTCTTTTATAAAAAAAAGTCTGAAATATCTGATGAAATAGTTGATAGAATTATTGATCAATTAAATTAATGGCAAAAGTTCTAATCAAAAAATTAGCTTCATCTGTTCAATTACCTACTTATAAAACTAGCGGAGCTTCTGGAATGGATTTAATGGCTTTTATTTCTGAACCAATAATTCTTAAACCTCAATCTTCTTGTTTATTACCAACTGGTATTTCTGTTGCATTTTCAGAGGAATTCGAAATACAAATAAGACCAAGATCTGGTTTGGCAGCTAAAAAGAATATTAGTGTATTAAATACTCCTGGCACAATTGATAGTGATTATAGGGGTGAAATAAAAGTTATTCTTTTTAACCATGGAAATAAAGAATTTATAATCAATAATAAAGATAGAATAGCACAAATGATTTTGACACCAGTTGTTAAAATGGAATTAGAAGAGACAGAAACTTTGCCAGAAACAATTCGAGGAGATGGTGGATTTGGCTCAACAGGAAAATGAGCACAAAATTTAATAAAAGAGACATAGAAAAGTTTTCTCGTCAAATTATTTTAAAAAATATCGGTTCATTAGGTCAAAGAAAAATACGAGATGCAAAAGTTCTAATTATTGGAATGGGTGGTTTGGGCTGCCCTGCTGCTGAATTTTTAACACGCTCAGGAATTGGAACACTAGGTATTGTAGACAATGATAAGGTTAGTTTGTCAAATATCCATAGACAAACTTTGTATTCTGAGAAAGATATTAATAAATCAAAAGTTAAAATTGCAAAAAAAAAATTAAATGAAATTAATCCAAAAACCAAAATAAATATCTTTAATTATAAGTTAAATAAAATCAAATTTAATAAAATTATTAAAAATTATGATTACATTATAGATGGTACAGACAACTTTGAGAGTAAATTTTTAATTAATGATATAAGTTTAGATTATAAAAAATTTCTTGTAGTTGGTGCTATAAGTAAGTTTGATGGTCATATTTTTAGCTTTGATTTTAAAAATAAAAATAATCCTAGTTTAAGAGATTTTTATCAAGAAGAAGTTGTTACTGATGATATTTTAAATTGTGAGTATGATGGTGTTTTAGGAACTGTGGCAGGAATTGTTGGCACAATACAAGCAAACGAAATTTTAAAAAAAATTGTTAATATTGGTGAAAATTTGCATGGATTTATTTTAATTCTAAATTTATTAGATTTAAATATAAGAAAAGTAAAATTAAAAAAAAGAAAATAGTGCTCTTCAAAATAAAAATTAAAGAAATTTCTATATTGTTTTATTTATTATTTTTTTTCACAATAAGTTCTGCAAATGAAATTTTTGTCTCTTTGAAAAAAAATAAAGTTAATGTACGTTATGGCCCAAGTTTCGACTCTGATATCAAGTATGTTTATAAAAAAATAAATCTTCCAATAAAACAAATAGATAAAAAAGAGAACTTTAGACGAATAATTGATCTAAAAAATAATAGTGGATGGATACATGTTTCACAATTAAAGAAAAATAATTCAGTAATTGCTACTGAAGATAAAGTTTTATTTAAAAAACCAACATCATTTGCTCAACCTATTGCATTAATTAAAAAAGGTAGATTGCTCATTGTTGAAAAATGTGAAAAACAATGGTGTGAAATAGAAACTGATAATTTAAGTGGGTGGATAAAAACTGGAAATCTTTGGGGCTCTATTAACTAAAATCTGCCGATAAAGAAGCTATATTTTCATTACTTAGTTTTGTAGTATGTGAATACTCTTTGTGATTCATTCCCAATTCAATATCAATCTCGTTTGATTTAAATTTCTGAATTTGTTCGTCCGTAAAATTAAAATGCACAAATTGAACTGAGGAAGCTTTACCTTCAGTAGATGTTCTATCAACATCTTCCTCCGGCACAGCTTTGATAGTTTCACCATCTAATTTCATAAAAACCATTTGTTCAATTCCACCAACTTTACCTAAAAATGCTGCTCTGGATACTGGATTGTCTATTTCAAACATTAAAGTAGCGGTTAATTCTTTTCCATTTGGGATTAGCGGGTTGTACGCTACTAGTTCATCTTTTAATTGTTCATCTCCACCCTTCTCAATGTAAAGCATTTCTTGAACTTGAGCTAACATAGTTTCATAACTTTCAAAATAGAATGTTGCGTAAGGTCCTAGTGCAATTCTTCTGTCTTTCTTAAAACTTACAATATTTTTTCTTAAGTCTTTTCTATTTTTAATATAAACCTCTAATGGCATTATATCAGATTTTTGTATCTCTCTTTTTTCTTTAGGCATAATCATAGCTTATAACTTTTTGCTATTAATTCTATAGGGTGTAGTGCCTCATCATTAGAAATATTTGTATCCACTTCTAATTGTTTTAAGTGCTTGCCAGCAAGTGGACAGTCAGAAGCCATGTATTTATTATTTTTATTTTTTATTTGTCTTGCCGTAGGTCTCCCAACTTTATTAGCTAAATCATGAGTTTCCTTCATAACACCAAAGGTTCCGCCATGTCCTGCACATCTTTCGACAACATCAATTTTAACGTTTGGAATATTTTTTAACATGTCTCTAGCTTTTATTCCCATATTCTGAGCTCTTGCATGACATGCATGGTGAACAGTTACTCCGCCATCAATTTCTTCTAGACCTTCAGCTAATCCCTCATTATTAGCTATGTCAACAACATACTCATCAATATCCATAACGTTTGAAGATAATTTTTTTATATTTTCATCTGCAGGTAATAATAATGGCCATTCAAATTTTAACATCAGCCCACAACTAGCTGTTAAGGTTATCACTTTGTAACCTTTATCAATCCACTTAATCAAATCACCTGACACTTTTTTAGCTTGTTCAACCACTTTTGGAAGATCTGCCTGTTCTAAGAATGGCATACCACAACAACCTGGATAAGCCTCTTGGACTTCAACACCATTTTTTTTTAAAACTTTTAAAGCTGCTACACCTGTATTTTTTTTATTAAAATTTACAAAACATGTAGAATATATTACAACTTTTCTATCTTTGTTGATTACATCATAAATAAATTTATCATTATTTTTTTTAAAAAAATTTGAAAACGTCTCTGAGTTATATTTTGGTAACTGCACTCTTTTGTCTATCCCGGATATGAATTCTAAAATTTTTCTTATAAATTTATTTTTAATATTTGATGCCCAATTTACAAGTTTAGAGAACATAACCCCAATTTTTGCGTTCCTATCAATTTTAGCTAATTGAGTTGGTACACTTGGTAATTTTCCTAACTTCTTTTGCGCAGTTCTATATCTCAGCATTAAATGAGGGAAATCTAAATCAAAGTCGTGAGGAGGGACATATGGGCACTTAGTCATAAAACACATGTCACATAAAGTACAAGCATCTACAACAGGAGCAAATTGATCACTAGATAAACTCTCAACGTCTTCATCTTTAGACTCATCAATCATATCAAATAATTTTGGAAAAGAGTCACAAAGATTAAAACATCTTCTGCAACCATGACAAATATCGAATACTCTTCGCATTTCTGAGTCTAATTTTTCAGGATTTAAAAAATCAGGGTGCTCAAAATCAATTGGATGTCTAGTTGGTGCATCTAAGCTACCTTCTTTACTCATATTTTTCGAATTTTAATTTGGATTTTAGTGGACAAATTAATGTCCACTAAACGAATTAATTAGCTAATAGACTCTAAAGTTTTTTGGAATTTACCAGCATGAGATTTTTCAGCTTTCGCTAAAGTTTCAAACCAGTCAGCAATTTCTTCAAAACCTTCTTCTCTAGCTGTTTTGGCCATACCTGGGTACATATCAGTGTACTCATGTGTTTCACCTTGAACAGCTGATGCTAAATTTGCTTTAGTTTCACCAATCGGCATACCAGTTCCAGGATCTCCAACTTCTTCTAAATACTCAAGGTGACCATGCGCGTGGCCTGTCTCACCTTCGGCAGTTGATCTAAAAACTGTAGCTACATCATTGTATCCTTCGATGTCAGCCTTTTGTGCGAAGTAAAGATATCTTCTGTTTGCTTGACTTTCGCCAGCAAAAGCTTCTTTTAAATTTTCTTCTGTTTTACTTCCTTTTAACGACATTTTATTCTCCTTAATTTAATGATTGTTAAGGATATAATACTTCTAAAGTGATTGTCAACAGTTTAGAATAATTATAATTTATAATTTAAGTAATTGATTTTATTGAGTTAATTTTGATTTTGATTATCACTCGCAACTCTAACCAGAACTTCAACTGAGTTAATTTTTTTTCCAGTGATATTATTTTTAACATTCACATTTTCTATTTCATTTTCATCACAGTCTATTAATTGATGGGTATCTTCATCATAAAAATGGTGATGAACAGTTGTGTTAGTATCAAAATAGCTTTTGTCTGAGTTTATTGATATCTCCTTTAAATATCCCTTTTTTTGTAATGCATGAACAGTGTTATAAACTGTTGCAAGAGATATTTTTTCATTTAGCTCTTCAGATATTTTTTTAACAAGATCGTTTATTGTAAAGTGAAAAGTTTTATCTCTGTTGAATAAAACCTCACAAATTTTAACCCTTTGCTTTGTAGGTCTTAGTCCAGTTTCTCTTAATTTTTCAATAAAATTGAAGTTTTTTGTCATATTTCTTTATAATAATTCTAAACTAAGAATAAATTGTATTGTTTTATTATATTATATTATCATTAAATCAAGTAATAAGGGAACTCAATTTTTATGAAAAAAAACTCCTATAGCTACGATGACCTGATTACTTGCGGAAATGGTGATCTTTTTGGTCCCGGTAATGCTAAATTACCCCTTCCTCCAATGCTTATGTTTGATAGAATAACAGAGATTAACGACAATAATGGGGCTTATAACAAGGGATCTTTAAAGGCTGAGCTGGATATTAAAGATGATCTTTGGTTCTTTGATTGTCATTTTAAGTCTGACCCCGTTATGCCTGGTTGCTTAGGGTTAGACGCTATGTGGCAGCTGGTAGGTTTTTACCTAGGTTGGTTAGGAAATCCAGGCAAGGGTAGAGCGTTAGGTGTTGGAACAGTAAAATTTACTGGTGAAGTTTTACAAGGTATTAAAAATGTAAGGTATGAGATAGATATGAAAAAAATAATGTCACCTGGAGGCACAACTGTGGGTCTTGCTAATGGGGTAGTTTTTGCAGATGATAAAAAAATATATTCAGCAGATAGTTTAAAAGTAGGATTGTTTAAATAATGAGAAGAGTAGTAATTACAGGTTTGGGTGTTGTTTCATGCTTGGGTAACAATCAAGAAGAAGTACATCAGTCATTATTGAAAACAAAGTCTGGAATATCTTTTAGTGAAGAATACAAAGAACATAATTTAAAAAGTCATGTACACGGTAAGCCAAACATAAAACTTGAAGATCATATTGATAGAAAAACAATAAGATTCATGGGTTCAGGTTCTGCTTACAACTACATAGCAATGAAAGAAGCAATCGACGACTCTGGATTAGAGGAAAGTGAAGTTAGTAACTTTAAAACAGGAATAGTTATGGGTTCGGGTGGACCCTCAATTGAAAATGTTATTTTAGCAGCAGATAAAACTAGAGCTAAAACTCCAAAATTAATGGGACCATTCATCGTTCCAAGAACAATGGCCAGTACAGCATCAGCAACACTTGCTGTTCCGTTTAAAATTAAAGGGACGAATTACACAATGAGTTCTGCTTGTGCAACAAGTGGCCACTGTATTGGAAACTCAATGGAATTAATTCAAATGGGAAAACAAGATGTTGTTTTTGCAGGCGGTAGTGAAGAGATACACTGGGCGATGACTGCAATGTTTGATGCCATGACAGCTTTATCTTCGAAATATAATGATACACCAGAAACGGCATCAAGAGCATATGATAAAACTAGAGATGGATTTGTAATTGCTGGTGGTGGTGGAGTGCTAGTGCTAGAAGAATACGAACATGCTAAAGCAAGAGGAGCTAAAATATACGCGGAATTAACTGGTTATGGGGCAACTTCAGATGGATACGATATGGTAGCTCCATCAGGAGAAGGTGCTGTGAGATGTATGAAGATGGCTATGGCAACATCAAAAAATAAAATTGATTATATCAATACCCATGGAACATCTACTCCAGTTGGAGACATTACAGAATTAAATGCAGTAAAACAAGCTTTTGGAAATGAAATTCCAAAAATAAGTTCTACAAAATCCTTGTCAGGTCATCCTTTAGGAGCCGCATCCGTTCATGAGGCGATCTATTGTTTAATTATGATGAAAAATAATTTTATAGCAGGATCTGCTAATATTAATGAAATGGATGAGGAGGCTAAAAAATTTCCAATAGTTGCTAAAACTGAGACAGGAGCAACTTTAAATACAGTAATGTCTAATAGTTTTGGTTTTGGAGGAACCAATGCTGCTTTAATTTTTGAGAAAATATAATTATGAGCTTGATGAAAGGTAAAAAAGGATTGGTAATGGGTGTCGCCAATGAAAGATCTATTGCTTGGGGTATTTCACAAAAACTTTCTGAAGCTGGCGCTGAGCTGGCGTTTACATATTTAGGGGATGCTTTAAAAAAAAGAGTAATTCCTTTAGCAGAAAAATTAAATTCAAAAACTACATTTAGCTGTGACGTAGAAAAAAAAGAAGATGTAACAAAGTTATTTGAAGATGTTAAATCACAATGGGGCGAAATAGATTTTGTTGTTCATGCAATAGCTTTTTCTGATAAGTCAGAATTATCAGGAGAATATTTAAATACAACTAGAGAAAATTTTGTAAGGAGTATGTTAATTTCTTGTTTTTCATTTACGGAAGTTGCAAAAGAGGCATCTAAAGTAATGAAGGAGGGTGGAAGCTTAATCACATTAAGTTATGAAGCAAATAAAGCTATTCCAAATTATAATGTAATGGGTGTTTGCAAAGCTGCACTAGAATCTAGTGTTAAGTATTTAGCAAGAGATTTAGGTGCTAAAGGCATGAGGGTAAACGCCATAAGTGCTGGACCTATTAAAACGCTGGCAGCATCTGCAATCGGGGATGCAAAATTCCTTTATAAATGGAATGAAGACCATTCTTTACTCAAAAGAAACGTTGATATCCATGATGTTGGGAATTCAGCATTATACCTATTAAGTGACCTTGCAAACGGTGTTACTGGTGAAATTCACTACGTAGATGCTGGATATAATAAGGTTGGAATGCCAGATCCTAAGAATATAACTTAATGAAGCGGCAGGATTCGAACCTGCCACCCCCTAATTTTGATTATTCAGCAGCTTGTTTCATAGAAAGTTTAACTTTACCTCTATCGAAACCAATCACTTTAACTTTTACTTCATCACCTTCTTTGACAACATCAGTAACTTTAGCAACTCTTTTATCTGCTAGCTCTGATATATGAACAAGTCCATCTTGTTTTCCTAAGAAATTAACAAATGCACCAAACTCCATAATTTTCATCACCTTACCTGAATAGATTTTATTCATCTCAGCTTTTGCAGTGATGTCTTTGATCATTTGCATAGCAATGTTTCTAGACTCTTCATCTGGAGCAGCAACTGTTACAACTCCTTCATCATTTACATCTACTTTTGCACCTGATTTTTCAACAATCTCTCTGATTGTTGCTCCACCTTTTCCAATAACGGCAGCAATATCTTTTTTATCAACAGTTACTTGTTCCATTTTTGGAGTGTGTTTTCCAACATCAGATCTGGATTCGCCTAAAGCTTTATTCATTTCACCTAAAATATGAATTCTGCCATCTTTAGCCTGCTTCAAAGCCTGCTCCATGATTTCAAAAGTGATACCAGTAATTTTGATATCCATTTGAAGTGAAGTAATTCCGTCTTTTGTGCCAGCAACTTTAAAGTCCATATCTCCTAAGTGATCTTCGTCACCTAAGATATCTGATAGAACACTAAAATCATCACCTTCTTTAATTAAACCCATTGCAATACCTGCAACCGGTTCTTTAATTGGAACACCCGCATCCATTAGTGCTAAAGATGCTCCACAAACAGTAGCCATAGAGGAAGATCCATTAGACTCTGTAATCTCTGATACTATTCTAAAAGTATATGGAAACGCCTCTTTTGAAGGTAATGACGAGTTAATTGCTCTCCAAGCTAATTTACCATGACCAATTTCACGTCTACCAGTTCCAATTCTTCCAGTTTCACCGACTGAAAAAGGAGGGAAATTGTAGTGAAGCATAAATCGTTCTCTTTGAAGACCGTCTAGACTTTCAATTCTTTGTTCATCATCAGATGTACCTAAGGTAGTTACAACAATTGCTTGTGTTTCTCCTCTAGTAAACAAAGCAGAACCATGAGTTCTTGGTAAAACACCAACTTCACATGAGATAGGTCTTACATCAGATAATCCTCTACCATCAATTCTGTTTTTATTTTTAAGAATATCAGTTCTAACAATTTTCTTCTCTAGATTTTTAAGCTGTGAGTTAACATCAAGATCAGAATAATTTTCATCCTCTTCAAAAAGCTTTTTAGCCTTATCAGTAATTTCTGAAATTTGATTTGATCTATCTTGTTTATCTCTTGTTGCAAAAGCTTTTTTGAGATCTTCTGTGAAAGTTTCCTCAAGTTTTTGTTTAACTTCAGATAAATCTTTCTTCTCAACAGTCCACTCGGGTTTTCTGCATTCATTTGCAAGTTCCTCAATCATTTCGATTACTGGAACAAATCCTTCATGACCAAATTTAACTGCTGCTAACATTACTTCTTCAGATAAACCTGATGTTTCAGACTCAACCATAAGCACTGCATCTTTAGTACCTGCTACAACTAAATCTAAACTTGAGTTTTCTAACTCTTCTTTTGAAGGATTAAGAATATACTTGCCATCAACATAACCCACCCTTGAAGCTCCTACAGGACCCATAAAAGGCATTCCTGAAATTGCTAACGCTGCTGAAGAAGCAGTGATTGCTAGAATATCTGGTTGGTTTTCTTTGTCATATGAAATTACTGTTGGTAATAACTGTACTTCATTTTTAAATTCATCAGGGAACAAAGGTCTGATAGGTCTATCAATTAATCTTGAGATTAATGTTTCACTTTCAGTTGGTCTTGCTTCTCTTTTAAAATATCCACCTGGGATTTTTCCACCTGCATAGTATTTTTCTTGATAGTTAACTGATAAAGGAAAATAATCCATATCTGGATTTACTTTTTTTGCTCCAACGACTGTTGCTAGAATAACTGTTTCACCACATGTTGCGATGATTGCTCCGTCTGCTTGTCTTGCTACTTTACCTGTTTCTAAACTTATTTTCTTTCCCGCTACTTCTATTTCCTTCTTGTGTACTTTAAACATTTCATTTCCATTTCGTTTCGTTCGTTTCGTTCCATTCCGTTCTATCTATCTTGACTTCTATTTTCTTAAATTCAATTTCGACAGTACATTCTTGTAAGAATCCATTTTTGTTTTTTTTAAGTATTCTAACAATTTCTTTCTTCTATTGACCGCTCTCAACAATCCAACAGACGAATGTTTGTCTTTTTTGAATTGCTTAATATGTTTAGAGAGAGTTTCAATTTTCTCTGTTAACAAAGCAATCTGTATCTCAGAAGATCCAGTGTCTTTATCATGCATTGCTAATTCTTGTGCCTTTTTGCTCATGCCTCGTTTTTCCTATTTATTTGTTTGTTTTATTAAGTTTTCTATTTTTTCCGCATACTCAAAAGACTCATCTTTTCTAAAAAGTAATTTTGGTAAAAATTTCATTACCACTTTCTGTGATAAATTTTTTCTTATTAAATATGAGTACTCTTTTAAAGTATTTATCGTTTCCTCTGCATCTTTTCCTCCTAATGGAAGCACATATGCTTTAGCGATTTTTAAATCTGGACTCATTCTAACCTCAGTAACTGTTATCGTGTTCGTTTCTAAATTTGGGACCTTAGCCTCATTCCTTATAAAAATCATGCTTAAAGACTGTTTGATCATCTCTCCAACTCTAAGCTGTCTTTGTGAAATTGGTTTTCCTATTCTATCTGCCATTAAATTGACCTTTCAGTAGATTTAACACTAAAAGCTTCTATTGTGTCGTTTTTTTGAAAATCCATATAATCTTTAACTGTTATTCCACACTCTTGTCCATCAATAACCAGTTTTACCTGGTTTTTTTCTCTAAAAATAGTTCCAACTTTTCCTGTATAAATTATAGCTCCATCTCTGATGATTCTAACATCTGATGTACTAGTAATTTCTCCTTCAATAATTTTTGACCCTGCAACTTTACCAGCTCCAGAGACTTTGAAAATTTCTAAGATTTGAGCTGATCCAGTTATAGTTTCTTGAACATCTGGAGTTAATAGTCCCGACATTTTTTGTTTAATATAATCAAGAACTTCATAGATAATATTATATGAAGAAATTTTTATTTTTTCATTTTCAGCAAGTTTTTTTGCCTCTTTGCTTGGCTTAACATTGAAAGCGATTAACACAGCGTTCGATGCTTTTGCTAAAGTTACGTCAGTTTCTGTAACCATTCCAATATCAGCTAAAATAATTTTAGGTTTAACTTCATCATGTTTAATTTGACTAATCGCATTTTTAATTGCTTCCGAAGATCCATGTACATCAGATTTAATAATTAAATTTAATTCCTCTGAAGATTTATCTGAGAATGCAGATTCTTGTGTCGCAAATGTTAAAGGATTTTTTCCATCCTTTGTCTCTTCTGCTCTGCTTTCACTTAATGTTTTTGCTTCTTTTTCACTCTCAAGAACAATGAAATCATCTCCTGCTTTTGCTGCACCATTAATACCTAAAATTTCAACTGGAGTAGATGGTAAAGCTTCATTAATATTTTTACCTTTATCATTTATTATTGCTCTAACTTTCCCCCACTTCAATCCACTTACAAAAAAATCTCCTTTTTTAAGAGTTCCTGTGGTAACAATAATTGTTGCAACTGGTCCTCGACCTACATCAATTTTAGATTCTAATACTATTCCTGTAGCTTTAGACTCATAATCAGTTTTCAAATCTAAAATTTCAGCTTGAAGAATTATTGATTCAACTAGTTTATCTAAATTTAATTTTGTCTTTGCTGAAATTTCTACCATTAAAGTATCCCCTGATAGATCTTCAGCAATCAACTCATGTTCTAACAATTGATTTTTAATTTTTTGTGGATCTGCATCTGGAAGATCACACTTATTAATTGCAACGACAATTGGAACATTTGCTGCTTTTGCATGTTTGATTGACTCGATTGTTTGTGGTTTTACACCATCGTCTGCTGCAACTACTAACACAACTACATCAGTTAATTTTGATCCTCTTGCTCTCATTTCTGTGAAAGCTGCATGACCTGGAGTATCAATAAATGTTAGTTTATTATCTTGGCTTTCAATTTGATAGGCCCCTATGTGTTGAGTTATTCCACCAAATTCTCCCGACACAACATTTGCACTTCTCAAAACATCAAGAACAGACGTTTTACCATGATCAACATGCCCCATCACTGTAACAATTGGTGGTCTATTTTTTAAATTTTCAACTCTTGTTGCTTTTATTTTCTGAATTATTTCCTCCGCTTTTTCTTCTCTAATAGGATTATGTCCAAACTCCTTAACTAAAAACTCAGCTGTATCTGCTGCAAGAGTTTGATTAATTGTAACTGTCACCCCCATACCAAATAAATATTTAATGACATTACTGGATTGCTCAGCCATTCTGTTGGCTAACTCTCTAACAGTAATAGCTTCTGGAATATTAATATCTCTTTTAACTGGTTTGAGACTTTCTTGATTTTGATCTTTAGATAAATTTTTATTCTCTTTTAGTCTTGCTCTTTTAACTGAGGCTAAACTTCTTTCTCTTGCCTCTATTTCATCACTTAGAGCTCTTGAAACTGTTAATTTTAATTCTCTTTTTTTTGTTCCAGACTTTAAAGTTTTTTTATCTTTTCCATCTCCATCACCTTTAAGTCTCTTTGTGGCTCTTTGCTCTGCAAGCTTACGTCTTTCAAAATCATTTGTTATAGGAGGTGATTTTGGTGCAAAAGATGGTTTAATTCCAGTACCTCTACTAAAAGAAGAGGTTGGTTTTGGTTTACCTGAGTTGGGTCTAAAAGATCCTCCTCTATTTGGAAATTTTCCAGTTTGCTTTTCTATGACAACTGCGTTTTTACTTTGAGTTTTAGCAATCTCGATATTTTTGATCGATTTTTTGGCTGTGCCAGATATTGTTAATTTTGTTTTTTTTTCCATAGCTCATCACTCAATCTTTGTAAACAATGTTTCTAGCAGACATAATTAGCTCATCTGCCTCTTCTTTTGATAAAGCAAAATCTTCTAGGTATCCATGAATTTTTACTCTCTCGCCTTTTACCACATCAAAACCACCAGTTAATTCATCAGATGCTAGATCAGCAAAATCTTCTAAGGTTAAAATTTTTTGTTCTCCTAAGGTAACCAACATTCCTGGAGTAAGTCCTTTTAAATTAATTAAAGTATCCTCAAGACCCAATTCTTTAATTCTTGTTGATATATCTTCTTGATCCTTTTGATGAAATTCTTGAGCTCTTTCTATAAGTGCTTTTGCAGTATCCTCTTCGATACCTTCTATCTTCATTAAATTTTCTGCTGAACTATCTTTGATGTCATCAATTGTTGAAAAGCCTTCTGCAACCAATAACTGACCAAGCGTCTCGTCTAATTCTAAATTTTTTACAAAGTTTTCAGTTTTCTCTTTAAATTCTAACTGTCTTCTCTCAGAGTCTTCAGCATCTGTCATTATATTAATTTCATAATTTAATAACTTTGTTGCAAGTCTTACATTTTGACCCCTTCTACCAATGGCTTTACTTAAATTTTCATCTGTAAGTATTACATCAAGTTTTTTTCTTTCTGCATCAACATTTACTCTTTGAACTTCTGCTGGAGATAAAGCATTTGATACTAAAATAGCTGGATCCTCGGACCAATTAACAATGTCAATTTTTTCACCCTGTAATTCATTCACAACTGCCTGAACTCTTGATCCTCTCATACCCACACAGGCTCCAACTGGATCCAACGAAGTATCAACAGCTTTAACACATATTTTTGCTCTACTTCCAGGATCTCTTGAAGAAGACTTAATTTCTATTAATCCATCATAAATTTCTGGCACTTCTTGGACAAAAAGTTTTTCCATAAATTTAGGATGAGCTCTTGATAAAAAGATTTGTTGTCCTCTTGTCTCTCTTCTCACATCATAACAATAAGCTTTAATACGATCTCCAGCCTTAATATTCTCTCTTGGTATTAATTCATTTTTTTGAATAATTGCTTCAGTTCTTCCTAGATCAGCAATTACATTTCCAAATTCTAAACGTTTTACAATTCCACTTAAAATTGAATCTTTTTTATCTATAAAGTCATTAAATTGTCTTTCTCTTTCTGCCTCTCTAACATTGAAGCTGATAACTTGTTTTGCAGTCTGCGCAGCTATTCTTCCAAAATCAAAAGATGGTAAAGGCTGAAGAACCTCATCACCAATCGTCTTGTCTTTATTAGTTTCATTTAAATTAATTGCATCCTCTAATTTTATTTCTGTATTTGCATTTTCTGGATTTTCAGCAATTATTAATTTTCTAAAAAGTTCAATATCTCCACTATCTCTGTTGATTGAAACTTTAATTTCATTTTCTTGACCAAATTTAGATTTAGCCGCTTTTGCGATACCTGTTTCCATTGAACTAATAATTAGCTCTTTATCGATTGATTTCTCTAAGGCTACAGCTTCTGCAATTCTTAGTAATTCTAGTTTATCTGCTCTTTTATTTAACATTTATTTATTTTTTCCAAAAAAAAATGGGCTAAAGCCCATTTTGTAACTTCAATAATGTAAGGGCAATATAGTAAAGTTTTTTTTTAATTCAACAGAAACTATTTTAAAAAGGCTTTTATTTTATCTGTTTTTTCCCAAGAAAAAGAGCCATTTTCTTCTGGGCTTCTTCCAAAATGACCGTATGCTGCTGTTTTTTCATATATAGGTTTATTTAGATTTAACATTTCCCTTATTCCTCTAGGGCTTAAATTAAAATTATCATTAATTTTTTCTACAACAAATTTATTTTTTTCAACATCGTTATCAAATAAATCAACATAAATTGATAACGGTTTAGATACACCTATTGCATAGGCTAATTGAATTAAACATTTGTTGGCGATTTTTGAGGCAACTACATTTTTTGCAATATACCTTGCTGCATAAGCTGCTGACCTATCAACTTTGGTTGGATCCTTTCCTGAAAATGCTCCCCCACCATGAGGTGCGGCACCTCCATAAGTATCAACTATAATTTTTCTTCCTGTAAGCCCACAATCACCATCAGGGCCTCCAATAACAAAATTACCTGTGGGATTTACATAAAATTCCTCTTCACTGAAACCATCTAAAAAATTTTTTGGAATAGAGTTTATCATATAAGGTCTTAATAACTCTCTAACCTGCATTTGATTTACATCTGTAGAATGTTGTGATGAAATAACTACAGATTTAACTTTTGTTGGTTTTCCATCAACATACTCAAAAGTAACTTGGCTTTTTGAGTCTGGTTCGATATTTTTAAGTTTACCAGACTTTCTATCCTGAGCCATTAGTCTTAAAATTTTGTGTGAGTAATGAATAGGTGCTGGCATTAGCTCTTCTGTTTCATTGCATGCATAACCAAACATTATTCCTTGATCTCCAGCTCCTTCGTCTTTATTGCCTGAAGAGTCTACACCCATTGCTATATCAGATGATTGGGAATGAAGATGGCTTTCTATTTTTGTAGCTTCTTTCCATGTGAAACCGTCTTGATCATAACCAATATCTTTTATGCAGTGTCTTACTTTTTCAATCAAATCATTTTCTTTAATTTCTGGACCTCTTACTTCACCAGCTAAAACAACTTTATTTGTTGTTGTAAGTGTTTCACAAGCTACTCTTGAAAAAGGATCTCCTGAAATATAACTATCAACTACCATATCAGAAATTCTATCTGAAACTTTATCCGGGTGTCCTTCTGAAACTGACTCGCTAGTGAAAAGAAAATTTTTTAAATTACTCATTGTTAATTCTATTAAATGAAAAAAATAAAAAAATATACAATAAAATTATCAAACCAAAAATTTTATTTCCATATTTAGAAAATACTGTTGGTTGAATTTTTTTAATTTGACTAAAGTCTATATAGCCTGTTTCATTAAAGCTAACTTCTTGTTCAATATCACCAATTGGATTTATTATAGCTGATATTCCATTATTTGAAGAACGCAAAACATATTTACCACTCTCGATAGCTCTATATATACTGTGAATAAAATGTTGTTTGGGTCCACTGGATTGACCAAACCACCCGTCCTCTGAAATATTTATTATAAAATCAAAATCTGGATCATTAAAAATTCTTCCAGAATAAATTATTTCATAACAAATTAGGGGTAAAAATTTTAAGGAGGTATTGCTTTTTTTAATTTTAATTATATTTCTCTCACTTCCTTCTGAATAAGACTCATAATTATTAGTTAAAGTTTTTAAGCCAATATTTTTAAGTATATGTTCAAGTGGTAAAAATTCTCCAAACGGCACAAGTTTATTTTTATTATATGAATTTAATAAATTTAAACTGTGATCATATACAGAGAGAGAATTAAAATATTTAACAGTACCTCTTTCAACAGATTTACTATTTATACCAAGGACTAATAAATGATTTTCATTAAAATGATTTTCAAATAACCATTTGTAATCAAATATTTTTTCTTGAGATATACCCGGCAATATTCCCTCTGGCCACACAAAAATAATTTTTTCATTTTTATCAGGTTCACTGAGTTCAATTAAATCCTCAATAGCTGTTATTGGATCAATATTAGAATAAAATCTATCTAATTTAATGTTGGAGCCAATAACTCTAAACTTATGATCAATAGAATTTATTTCAGCTTCAGTAAAAACCTTTTTGGACTGTGATCCATAAAAATAAAAAATAATTGTGATTAAAAGAAAAAATATGCAGACCCATATATCAACTCTTGAATCTCTTAAAATAAATACCGCTGGACTTATAAATAGTGAAATACAAAATAGATTAAATCCATAGGTACCTATAACAGAGGTGATATTTAAAATTTCTAAATGATTTGAGAAACTATAGGCAATTAAATTCCATGGAAATCCTGTTAAGATAGAACCTCTAACATACTCTGATAATCCAAAAATTAGAGAAAACAGAAAGAAAGATGAAATTACTTTTTTAGTTTTAAAAATAAAAAATAAAAAAGAAATAAGTCCATAAAATAAGGCTAAAAAAGCTGGAATAAGAATTAATGTTACTGGTATCAAAAACTTAAAACTTTCATCAAAAGTTAATGAAATTGATATCCAATAAAGATTTGTAATGAAATAACCAAAACCAAAAAGCCATCCATAAAAAAAGAATATTTTTTTGTTTTTGGTTTCTTCTGACCTCTTTATTAAAAAAGCAAATAATAAACTTAGGGTAATAAAGTTAATAATTATATAGTTAAAAGGTGGTAAGCTTAGGGATGTTGCGGCCCCCAAAAATATTAAAAATATGAATTCAATATATAATTTTTTAATCAATTTATTTTGTTTTAGTAATTACGGACCTATATATATGTCCCTCTTCTTTTAACATTTTTATATAATCTTTATTATTTTTATGATCAAAACCTAATAGATGAAGGAAGCCATGAATAAATATTTTGATCACTTTCTCCTTAAAAAGTTTCGTATTTAACGATTTAGGTTTGTTTATAAAGTTATAACTAATTATTATGTCTCCTAAATAAGCTTGTTTAGAAACTCTAACTTTTTTACTTAACGGAAATGATAAAATATCTGTGGGCTTATTTTTTTTTCTAAAAAGTTTATTTAACTTTTGAATATTCTTATTATTAGAGAGCAATAAAGTAAAACTTACTTTTTTATGTAAAAACTTATATTTTTTTGGGAAAGCATTACAGATTTTTTGAAAAAAAAGATCTTTCTTTTTAAGCCTTTTTGACCAAGCCTTCTCTTCTGAGAAGACATTAATATTAATCATTATTTGAGTAGGCTTTTACAATTTTAGAAACGAGTGGGTGCCTTACAACATCAGAGTGATCAAAATCTACAATCGATATCTCATTCAAATGTCCTAATAATTGTTTTGAACGCAATAATCCTGACATGCTTTTGTTTGGTAAATCTATTTGGGTAGGATCACCGTTTACTACAATTTTAGAATTTTCGCCAATACGTGTTAAAAACATTTTGATTTGAGTATCTGTAGCATTCTGGGCCTCGTCCAAAATCGCAAATGAATTTTTTAGTGTTCTTCCTCTCATAAAAGCTAATGGAGCAATTTCTATATCACCTATTTCAATCATCCTTTGAATTTTTTCAAAATCAAAAAGGTCATAAAGGGAATCGTATAGGGGCCTCAAGTACGGATCTACTTTCTCTTTCATATCTCCAGGTAAAAATCCTAAACGCTCACCTGCCTCAACTGCTGGTCTTGATAAAATAATTCTCTCAATTTTTTTTTCTAATAACATGGTCAATCCTACAGCAACTGCTAAAAAAGTTTTTCCAGTTCCTGCAGGGCCAGCTGAAATTACAATATCACTTTGTCTTAGTGCTCTTACATAATCCTTTTGTTTTTCAGATCTTGGAATTATGGATTTTTTTGGAGTTTTAATTATATCGGTAACGTTATTATTTTTAACTTTTTCATTAATCATAAATTTATCTACTGAAGAAACTATATCTTTGTTCTCGATGTTTCCATTATTAATGAACTGATTAGCTAAAAACTGAATAGCATTTTTTAATAATTCATTCTTTTCTGGATTTGATTTAATTAATATTGAGTTTCCTCTGGAGTACAAACTACAGTTTGTTACTTTCTCTAACTGTTGTAAATTTTTATTAAATTCACCCACAACACCCATCAACAAATCATTATCATGAAATATGACACTTAAAGAATTCTTGTCTGAGTAAACAAACTTTAAAGATGGATCGATATTTTTATTTGTTATGCTGCTCAACTATTATGCTACCTTTTTGTCCAAATCTTCAACAATTTCACCAAATAAGGTGGTTCTGTTAAATTTATTAATTTTTACTGGAACAATTTTTCCAATATGTTCTTTGTTACCATTGAATACTACTGATGTCATGTACTCAGATTTACCAAAAGTTTGAGTTTTGTCATCAGTTAAATTTTCAACCAAAACGTTGATTGTTTGATTTTTAAATTGTTTATTTCTATTCATTTGATTTTCATACAATTTATTTTGTATTGTTTCTAATCTTTGTGTTGAAATTTTTTTGTCAGTGAGTTCTAAATCATAAGCGACTGTTCCTGGTCTTGAACTAAAAATAAAAGAATATGAATTAATAAAATTAACTTTTTCAATTAATTTTAATGTATTTTCAAAATCTTCATCCTTTTCTCCTGGATAACCAATGATAAAATCACTTGAAAATTCTATTTTGCTATTAATCTTTTTTAATTTTTCAAAAATATACAAATAGTCTTTAATTGTGTGTTTTCTATTCATAGATTCTAAAATTTTATCAGATCCACTTTGTACTGGTAAATGTACAAGTGGCATTAATTTTTGAGAATTTTTATAAACATTAATCAAATCTTCAGTCATATCTTTTGGGTGAGAAGTGGTATATCTAATTCTTTTAATATCTTGTATTTTTTCTATTTCCATAATTAAGTTGGATAATCTATTTTTTCCATCATTATAGGCATTAACATTTTGACCAAGAAGTATTATCTCTTTAGTCCCTTTTTCAGATAAGTATTTAGCCTCATCTATAATTTGTTTAAATGGTCTTGAATACTCAGGTCCCCTTGTATAAGGCACTACACAGAAATGACAAAATTTATCACAACCTTCTTGAATTGTTAAGAATGAAGAAATTTTTCCAGACTCATTTTTTATTTTACTGAAGTATTTAAATTTAGAAATAGCATCAAATTCTGTTTCTTCATTTTTTTTCTTTTTTTGAATGTAATTCAATATGGTATTATTAATTTTGTGGTAAGATTGAGGACCAATTACTAAATCAATGTAAGGCTCACGTCTTAACATTTCATGATTTTCAGCTTGAGCAACACATCCTACGATAATTACCAATGGCTTTTGCTTTGATCTGAAAATTTTTTTTACTCTACCTATTTCATGGTAAACTTTTTCTTTAGCTTTATCCCTTATATGACATGTGTTGAGAAGATAACAATTTGCATCTTCATAATTTTCTGTTTTTTCGAAACCTATTTTTTTTACTGAGTCATATATTCTATTTGAGTCATACTCATTCATTTGACAACCAAATGTTTTGATAAATATTTTTTGTGACATTTCGTTAGGATTTCTTCTTAATCCCATAAAGTTCTAGCTTATGATCTACCAATGTATATCCATATTTTTCTGCAACTTTTTTTTGAAGTTTCTCAATTTCTTCATCTACAAACTCTATGATCTCTCCAGATTTTACATCAATTAAATGATCATGATGTCCTTCATTCAACTCTTCGTATCTAGCTTTTCCACCCTTAAACTCATGCTTTGTTAAAATCCCAGACTCTTCAAATAATTTTACTGTTCTATAAACTGTAGCAATACTAATTTTTGAATCAATTTTAGAAACTCTGTTATATAATTCATCCACATCTGGGTGGTCAGAAGACTCAGACATAACTTGGGCAATTATTTTTCTTTGATCTGTTAATTTAACACCTTTTAACAAACATTTTTGCTCGATTGTTTCTGACATAATTCAATTCTAACTTAAGTAAATAGGTTTAATCAAATTTTTTTTAATTTTAAATTTGTCACACAAATTAGGTATATCCTCATATTTTATGTCTTTTTGGTCTTTAAAGTCTTTAAGACTATAGCAATAATAATCAATTCTTCTCGAAACATTCCATGCTTTAACTAATGATAAAGAGTTCCTTATGCCTGCAAAGCTACCTGGGCCTCGATTTACATATATTTTGCCAATATCTTCTATTTTTAAATTATTTGAATATAAAAAATCCTTAACAATTAAAGTCAATTTCTCATAATTAATTTTAGTATTCTCTTTAGTAATATTATAAATATCATCTTTAGTGATGATCATTAAAAACATTTTTTCACTTGCAATATCAATTAGTAGCTTATTCATAATTATTTTATACTCTAATATTGGTCCTAAAGCAGATGAAAATAATATCAAATACTACTCAAATGATGAAGGTATTTTATCAATTATGTACCATCGTTTTAATGAATCTAAATATCCATCAACAAATATTCAAATGGATATTTTTAAAGAACATATTCAGATAATTAAAAATTCAGATTACACATTTCATAATCCTAATAAGTTTAAAGAACAATTTAATACCATAAAACTAAAAAAAGAAATTTTAATTACTATTGATGATGCATTTGAATCATTTTATTTTGAGGCATGGCCGTACTTAAGAAAAAATAAAATTCCATTTATCTTGTTTGTTTCAACTGAACCAGTAGGTAAAAATGGCTATATGACATGGGATCAAATAAGAGAAATTGAAAAAGAAAATTTTGTTTTAATTGGCCATCACTCACATAGCCATGATTATCTTATTGATGAAACCAACGATAGATTTATATCAGATATTGAAAAGGCAAATAAAGTTTTTTTAAAAGAACTAGACTATATTCCAAAATTATTTTCTTACCCATTCGGTGAATATTCAAAATTTATGAGGGATTATATTTCTAAAAATTTTGAATTTGCTTTTGGTCAACACTCTGGTGTTATTGATATAAACAAGGATAAATTTGAATTACCAAGATTTCCAATTAATGAAAAATATGGTGAATTAAAAAGGTTTAGTTCAATCATAAATTATTTTCCACTTGAATATAAAAAATTATTACCTTTAGAAAAGCAATTAACAAAATCTTCAAACCCTCCCAAGTTCATAGTTGAATTTTTTCAAGAACAAAAAAATTTAAATAATATTAATTGTTATTCAAATGAAGCCAACAAATGGGAAAAATCAAAAACTATTTTTTCAGGTACTAAACTATCAATTGAATTTAGAGCACCATTTGAGCCAAGAAGAGGAAGAGTAAATTGTTCTCTTAATGATGATGGTAAGTGGAGATGGTTAGGGATTCAATTTCCAATTAAATCAAATTAGATTAAACTTTCTAGATCCTTGCTAGATGGTAACAGTTTAGCTTCATCAAAATCTTTTAGATTGTTCTGCATTATTATTTTTTGAAGCACCTCTATATATTCATTCCCTGTTTCTGCATACTTATCAAGATGATTTGATAAAACTATACTATCCAGAGGTCTATTTCGATTTCTAAGGTTTGTTCTTGCCTTTCTTAAATTTTTATAAGACGGGTGTGTATTAAGATTTCTTAAATAAGCTCTTACTGAAAGCTGTAAACTATGAAATTTCATCACCTTATGTTCTTCTCCTTTTTCAGCATTTTTTGGCTTGAGTCCCTCTCCAGACCATGTCCATTGTCCAAATAAAGCATTGCCTTTTAAAGCGAATCTAGAAGTCCCCCATCCTGTTTCTTTAGCTGCCTGAGCTATTGCTAGTGAAACTGGAATCTCATCCATTCTAATTTTTAAAGTTGAAAGATCATTTTGTCTAACCCCATATTGTTTATACTTTTTTTCTAACCACTTCTTTTCTATGTCTGTATTACTATTTTTACTTAAAATCGTAAAAAGTCTTTTTCTATCTAATCTAATTTTATTATTTTCTTTAATAATTAAAGGCAAAACAATTTTGATAAACATTTCTTTTTTTTCATTTGCATTACCTATATTTTTAATCTCATTAGGAAGTAAACCAATATCAATTGGTTTAACTAACTTATTATCTCTTACATCTTCCAAATTATATTTTACTTCCTTAAATAGAGCATTAATCTCTGAAGTTGTATACCTCACGAGATTTATTTCTGATTTGTTTTCCTCCAAAATATCATAAAGAAGATCTATTTCGTCGCTTTGAACCCATGGGTCATCATCTTCAGATGATTTACGATTATTCAAAGTCCTATTTAAAATATCTTTAGAATTATTTGTAAATTCCTCATTATGAAAATTTTTGTCTGCAAAATTTATTAAAATTGGTACAGTATAAAAAAATGATGCAACAACAAAAGCACTTAAAGAAAATCTCGTAAATGTATTCAAGATCTTGTTTTTTACTCTTTTGTGTTTTATTTTTACTTTTAAATTCATAATTTTAAATAGCAATTACCTCTTTAACCTCAGGTAAATAATGGCATAGTAAATTTTGAACTCCCTTTTTTAATGTCATAGTTGAACTAGGACATCCTGAGCAACTACCTTGTAATTGTACTTTAACAACACCATCTTTATATTCTTTAAACTTAATATCCCCACCATCTCTAGCAACAGCTGGCCTTATTTTTTGATCTAAGATTTTGACTATTTTTTGTTCAATTTCATCTAATTCAGATTCTTCCTGTTTTATATTTTCATCAATAACAAACTCTTTTCCATCAGAATAAAAATCATTTATAAAAGAAATCACAATGTGTTTTATTTCATCCCATTTCGTTTGATCGCTTTTATTAACTGATAAAAAGTCTTGACCTAAGAAAACGCCTTCTACTCCGTTTACTGATAAAATATTTTTAACTAACTCATTTTTAATTTGATCCTTATTAGTAATTTCATAAGGACCACTATTAGAAACTTTCTTCCCAGGAAGAAATTTCAATGAATTTGGATTTGGAGTTACTTCAGTTTGCACAAACATAAATTATATATAGTTTATATTTTAGAAATTAAAACTTGATATTAATTTTTTGTTAAAAACCTACTATTTCTTTTATTTTTTTGATCTTTTTTGACGAAATTTTGTCAGCATGTTCAATTCCATCTAGAAGAATAGAATCAAGATATGATTGCTCGTTGAGTAATTGATTTATCTCTTTAGATATTGGCATAATTTTATTGACTACTAACTCTGATAGTTCATCTTTAAATTCTGAAAAATTTTTGCCTGCAAATTTTTCTATAGAAGATTCCAAAGTTGAGTTACTTAAACTAGCAAAAATGCCCAGTAGATTTTTCGCCTCCAGTCTCTTTTCAAGTTCTTTTATATCTTTTGGCATTGGTAAAGGATCTGTTTTAGCTTTTTTAATTTTATTAATTATTTGATCCTTATCATCAGTTAAGTTTATTCTACTTAGATCTGATAACTCAGATTTACTCATTTTTTTTGATCCATCCTTTAAGCTCATAATTCTAGAAAACTCTTTTTGAATTAGAGGCTCTGGAACTTTTAAAAAACCCTCTACACCAAAATCATTATTGAATTTTTGAGCTATATCTCTGCATAACTCTAAGTGCTGCTTTTGATCGTCTCCTACAGGTACGTGGGTAGCATCATATAACAATATGTCAGCTGCCATGAGAACAGGATAAGAATACAATCCAATACTGGCTTTTTCCTTATCCTTTCCAGCTTTTTCTTTAAATTGGGTCATTCTATTTAGCCACCCCATACGAGCTATACAACTTAAAATCCAGGCACCTTCACAATGAGCTGGTACACCAGATTGGTTAAAAATAATACTTTTTTTTGGATCTATCCCGCTTGCAATAAATGTTGCTACTGTTTCTCTAATATTTTTTTTTAATTCTTTAGGATCTTGTTTAATTGTTATTGCATGTAAATCCACAACACAAAAAATACATTGATTTGCGTCGTCATTATTAAGTTCAACAAAATTCTTAATCGCACCTAGATAGTTACCAAGATGAAGATTACCTGTAGGCTGAACACCTGAAAATATTTTTTTGCTCATAAAGTTAATACTTTAATTTAATATCACTGATTTTAAAAGCTTTGATAAAATAACAAATTACAAGGTAAGAAGCTAAGCCTAATAATACTGATAATATTAGATAAAAAGATTTTGCTTTTTGTTCAAATGCAAGTTCATTTTGAAAAAAATTTAACAAAAATTGAAATATAAAACCCATTATTATTGAAGCAATAACTATTTTAATAAATTTTATTAAAAATATTTTATTGAAAGAAAAAAGATTTTTGTTTTTTAAAAATACAAATAATAATATCCCATTAAACCAAGATGAAATAGTTGTTGCAATAGGAATTATTATAAATCCAAATTCATTAAAGTAATAAACGCTTATTAAAATATTTAAAAAGACAGAAATTAACGAAATATAAAAAGGAGTCTTGGTATTATGGTTTGCAAAAAAGAAGCTAGAAAACACTTTTATCAAAGCAAATGCAGGCAAACCTAAAGCAAAATAATATAGAGCTAGACTTGAATTTAAAACTGCAGTTTCATCAAATGATCCATAACCAAAGAGTGCAGAAATTATTTGTTCAGATCCAAGGATTAATGCAATAGATGCTGGCAAACTCAATAACAAACTTAACTCAAGAGCTTTGTTTTGAATTAAAGTAATCTTGCTCTTTTTCTTAGATTCTACGTGTTTTGATAATTGTGGAAGTACAACTACTCCAATTGCAATCCCTGCAATTGCTAAATTGATTTGGTATATTCTATCCGCATAATAAAGGTAGGAAACCGCGCTTGCTTGAAATGAAGCAATAATTGTTCCAACTAATATATTTATTTGCGTGACACCTGAAGAAAAAATACTGGGTAATAATTTTTTAAAAAAGATCTTAACTTTGTCAGATATTTTAATTTTAATATTAATATTAAGTGAATAATGTTTTTTCACAAATTTATATAAAAATAATAATTGCAATAAGCCTGCTAAGGAAACTCCATATGATAAATAATATACCAAGTTATCCCCTAGAGAATTTGAAAATAATAAAATCAAAACTAAAATAATATTTAGTATTATTGGAGCTCCTGATGCGGCTGCGAATTTATTATGCGAATTCAAGATTGCTGCAAAAAATGATGCCAAACAAATAAATAATAAAAAAGGAAAAGTAATGCGTGTCAAGGTTATTGATATTTCCATTTTATCAATGTCCCCTGTGAAGCCAGGAGCAATAACAGACACAAATGCAGGCATAAACAATTGAATAAGCAGCGTTATTAAAAGCAAACCTAGAAATAAAAGATTAAAAATATCATTTGCAAACTTGTTGGCTTGCTTTTTACTTTTAAGCATTTCTGATGCATAGCTCGGAACAAAAGCGGCATTAAAAGTTCCCTCTGAAAATAATCTTCTAAATGTATTTGGAATTCTAAATGCAACAAAAAAAGCGTCTGCTAATAATCCTGTCCCAAGAAATATTGCAATTAAAATATCTCTTAAATATCCAAGTAATCTACTTATGATAGTATAAAAACCAAATGTGCCTGTTGACTTAAGTAAGTTCATAAATCATATTAGTCTTAAATTTACCCCAATTGTACACATAATTATAATAAATGAAAAAAACAAAGATTGATCATTACACCGATAAAGAAGCCTTAGCTTTTCATAAAGATAAAAAACCTGGCAAGATTGAGATCATTTCTTCAAAAAATATGATAACTAAAAGAGATCTTGCACTTGCATATTCTCCTGGTGTTGCAGCTCCAGTTAAAGAAATTAGTGAAAATCCAGAGGCAGCTTATGATTATACAAGTAAAGGAAATTTAGTAGCTGTTATAAGTAATGGTTCAGCAATTTTAGGAATGGGAAATCTAGGCGCACTAGCTTCTAAGCCAGTGATGGAGGGTAAAGCCGTATTATTTAAGAGATTTGCAGACATAGACTCAATTGATCTTGAGATAGATAGTAAAAACTCTGAAGAGATCATCAACTCAATTAAAAATTTTGCTCCTAGTTTTGGTGGAATTAATTTAGAAGATATAGCAGCACCAGATTGCTTTATAATAGAGCAAAAATTAAAAGAAATTTTAGACATACCAGTTTTTCATGATGATCAGCATGGTACTGCAATAATTACAACAGCTGCATTAATAAACGCGCTCGATATAAGTGGTAAATCAATAAAAGAAATTAGAGTTGTCGTTAATGGTGCAGGAGCATCAGCCCAAGCCTGTACAGAATTATTTAAAAATTCAGGAGTTCCATCTGAAAATGTAATTATGCTTGATAGAAAAGGTGTAATCTATAAAGGAAGAACTGAAGGTATTGACCAATGGAAATCAAAATATGCGGTTGAAACCAAACTAAGGACCCTTAATGATGCAATTAAAGGTGCAGATGTTTTTTTAGGATTGTCAGCAAAAGGCGTACTTAAAAAAGAGATGGTAAAAAATATGGCAAAAAAACCCATTATATTTGCATGTGCTAATCCTGACCCTGAAATTTTACCAGAAGAAATTAATGAAATAAGAAATGATGCAATAGTTGCGACTGGAAGGTCTGATTATCCAAATCAGGTAAATAATTTAATAGGATTTCCCTATATTTTTAGAGGTGCTTTAGATGTTAGATCCAAAACAATTAACGAAGAGATGAAAGTTGCCGCATCACAAGCAATCGCCAAACTTGCAAGAGAAGATGTTCCGGATGAAGTAGTTGCTGCTATGGGTGGTGAAAGACCTCATTATGGAAAAGATTATATTATCCCATCGACATTTGATCCAAGATTAATAAGTGTTATCCCAGCAGCTGTTGCAAAAGCTGCTATGGAAAGTGGTGTAGCTAGAAAAAACATTGAAGATTTTGAAATTTACAAAGACCAATTAAAACAACGACTAGATCCAACAGTAACGATTATGCAAGGTATAAATTCATTCATTAAAAAGAATCAAAAAAGGATTGTATTTGCTGACGGAGAAGACGAAAATACTTTGAAAGCTGCAATAGCATTTAAAAATTCAAAGTTGGGAATTCCTATTTTGATTGGTAAAGAAAGTAAAATTAAAGAACAAATTAAAAATATTGGATACAGCGAAAACTTTGATATTGAAATTGTAAATTCAAAAGATGAAGAGAAAAGAAACAGATATGTTAAATATTTATTTGAAAAATTACAGAGAGAGCAAGGTTTACTGAAAAGAGATTGTGATAGATTAGTCAGAAATGATAGAGTTATATGGGCAACGAGTATGGTTGCATGTGGTGATGCTGACGGTGCTGTAACTGGTAATACTAGACGCTTCGGTGCCTCTTTGGAAAAGATTAAACAAGTAGTTAGTGTTAGAAAAGGAGAAATAATGTTTGGCCTAAATATGGTTGTGCATAAAGGTAAAACAATATTTATAGGAGATACCAGCGTTCACGAATACCCAACATCAGAACAATTGGCAGAAATTGCTGTATCAACCGCAAGAGTAGTAAGGCTTTTCGGTTTTGATCCTAAAGTTGCATTTGTTTCTCATTCGACTTTTGGTCAACCTCTAACAAGTCGAACTAAACATATAAGAGATGCTGTTGAAATTTTAAAAGAAAAAAATGTAGATTTTGAATTTGATGGCGACATGCAACCAGACGTTGCTTTAAACCAGGAGTACGAAGAACTATATCCATTTGCAAAAATTGTTGGCAAGGCAAACATATTGATTATGCCGGGTCAACATAGTGCTGCGATATCATACAAATTAATGAAAACAATTGGGGACTCAAAAGTAATTGGTCCTTTACTCATTGGGCTAGGACTTCCAATTGAGATTGCTCCTTTAAGATCTTCAACTTCAGAAATTATTAATTTAGCGTCTATTGCTGCATACTCATCTCAAGTTATAGATTATAAAAAATAATTATTCTTTTTGAATTCTTAAGTCTTCGACTAATATTATACTGGCAATTACATCCTCAACATCTAAAATTTCTTTAGCTTCACTGATTACCAAATCTTTTTCCTCTGAGGTTAATGCAATTCCATAAACGTAAATTATCTTTTTATATGTATCAATTTGATAATTTGTTGCTTTTATATTTTTATTTACAATTAACGCTGTTCTAAATTGAGTGGTAATTAAAAGATCTTTAGCAGATTGTTTAAAGTTAAACTCTTTTTTTATTTTTATATCATTTCGAACTGATCTTGCACCCTTTGTTTCCCATGCAATTTTTGTTATTTGTAATTTTTCCTCAGGATTATCCACCTTTCCTGTTATAAAGATTCTTCCATCAAGAACTTTTGATTTGACTAACAAAAAATATTTTTTATCTTTTGCTAAAATTCTAGCAGACAAACTTTTTTGCATTATTGAGTCATCTATCTGAGTTCCTAAAGTTCTGGGATCTAATGCAACACTAACACCAGTTCCAAATAATCCTTTAGAACTAACGCCCACACATCCTGTCAAAATAATTCCCAAACAGATTATAATTAATAGTTTAATTTTCATTTTTTAATTTTAAACAGTATCTATAAATATCTTTTTTAGATACTTTACTATTATGACTTATAAAATCTGTTATTTCTTTTGTTGTAAGTTTATTGATCATTTTATTTATAATATTCATATCTGATTCACTTAAATTTTTAGAATTATTAATGTCGTTTTTTTTCTCTGATATAACAACTGTAATCTCACCTTTTGGTTCTTTTTGAAATACTTCTAATTCATTTACACTTACCCTTAAAAATTCTTCAAATAACTTGGTAATTTCCCTGCAAATGACAATTTTTCTCTCACTAAAATGTTTTTTAATTTCTGGTATAATTTTATTAATTTTTTTAGGAGATACAAAAAAAACAAGACTTGAACCAAATTCGGAAAGTCTTTTTAACTCATTTGTTACCTGCTGTTTTTTCTCTGGAAGAAAACCATTAAAGTAAAACTGATCAGAAAATCCACTGATTGATATAGCAGTCGCAACTGCTGATGGCCCAGGTATTGGGATAATATTAATATTATTTTTAACGCACTCATTTACCAAAAGTGAGCCAGGATCAGAAATAGCAGGTGTCCCTGCATCAGATATTAATGAAATTGTTTTACCAGATTTTAAATATTCAATAATTTTTAAAATATTTTTTTTTTCATTAAATTTATGGTTTGAAATTAATTTTGATTTTATTTCATATTTATTTAACAAGTTTTTTGAAATTCGTGTGTCTTCGCATAGTATAAATTCAGATTGTTCTAATATTTCTAATGCTCTTATGGTAATATCTTTCAAATTTCCTATCGGCGTTGAAACTATATATAGTCCATTTTCATTATCTTTTATTTTAGATTGTGGTTTAATAATCATAATTTAGATAAAAGAACATTATATTAACATCAAAATGATTAAATTAATCAAAATTCTTTTTATTTTAAAATTTGGAGTATTTTTATTATTTCTTCAAACAGCCAGCGCTAACGAAAAACTTAAAATTGGTTTGTTGATCCCAATGACTGGATCAAATAAAGAAATTGGTCAATCAATTATCAAAGCAGTAAGTTTAGCTGTCAAAGATATTGATAATAATTCAATTGAAATTTACCCTAAAGATACAGCTTCTAGACCAAATCAAACTCTTAAATCAGCATTTGAATTAAAACAAATGGGTATAAAATTAGTTATAGGCCCCGTCTTCTATGAAAGTTTAACTTACCTAGATGAATTGAAAGATTTAATGTTTTTATCTTTAACAAACAAAACTTTAGATCTACCTAAAAATGTCATTTCGGCAGGTATAAATTCTACTTCCCAATTCAATACTATTAAAAAATTTTTAGAAAATAATAATGTCGAAAGAACTATTTTTTTAACCCCCATTCGAGAGTATGAATTTGAGATTAAAAAAGGAATAAAAGACTCAAAAATAAAAGCTTTTAAAGATTATAGTTATAATACTGACCCAACAAAACTAACAAAGCAAATAGAGGAAATTACAAAATATAAAATAAGAAAACAAAACCTAGAAAATGAAATTACAAGAATTAAAAATTCAAATGAACCTAATAAAGAAAAGAAAATAAAAAGATTAGAAAAAAAATATACTATTGGAAATCTAAATTTTGATGCGGTTGTTATCGCTGATTTTGATGAAAGTCTAAAAAGTGTGACCACATCTCTTTTATATACTGATGTTCAGCCTAAAAATAAATATTTTATAACTCTTAATCAGTGGTTTGACGAAAGTTTACTAAAAGAAACGGATGTTCAGCCAATATATTATCCCTCAATTAATAAAGAAAATTTTGATGATTATAAAATCAAATACTTTAACGCTTTTAATGAAGATCCTTCTCATTTGTCACTATTAAGTTATGATTTGGTAGGTCTAGTGTATTATCTATCACTAGAGTCTGACCTTTCTAATTTAAATAAATTATTTAAAAAACAAAACTCGTTTAAAGGAAAAATAGGAATATTTGATGTAAAAAATAATAAGATTAATCATATTTTAAATTTTTATAAAATTGAAGATAAGGAACTTATAAAAATTTTCTGAGTTTTTTGAAAGCAAAATATCTATGATCTATTTTATATTTTTTTACAGGCTTCATCTCTCCAAATGTTTTTCTTTTACCTTTGGGAACAAAAATAGGATCATAACCAAAACCATTTTTTCCCTTGGGTTCAATTGAAATATAGCCCTCAATTTTACCTTGAACACAGGCAATTATTTTATCTAAAAATGAAATTGATAAAGCACATACAAACCTTGCTCTAATTTTTTTATGTTTCCAATTTTTATCTTTTTTATTTAGCTCACTATAAACTCTTTTAATAGCCTTTTTAAAATCTCCGTGTTTTCCACCCCATCTTGCAGAATAAATACCAGGATTTTTATTTAAAAAATCTATTTCTAAACCAGAGTCATCAGCTAAACATATAAGACCTGTTTTTTTTGAAAAATATTTGGATTTTATTAGGGAGTTTTCTCTAAATGTTTTTCCATTTTCTATTGGACTTTTAAGATTAAATTCAGATGTGGAGTGAATTTCAACGTTTTTTGGCAGTAAACTCTTAATTTCACTTAGTTTACCTTTGTTGTTTGTTCCAATAAGTAATTTGTTTATTTTTTGTATAGACATCTAGAAATTATCAAAATCCTTACCATATAAGGCTATATGGAAAAAGAAGAAAACCAAAATACCACCACTAAAAATCATCAGGAACCAGAAAAAGGAAATGCTAAACCTGAGGAAAATTTAGACAGTGAAAATAAAGAGGAAACAGCTCAAGAAACTAAAGAAGAAATTAAAGAGGTTACTCCAGAAGAAAAAATTGCTGAACTCGAAGACAAAGTAGCAAGAACTTTTGCTGAAATGGAAAATCAAAGAAGAAGATTTGAAAAAGAAAAAGAAGAAGCATTTGAATATGGTGGCTATAACTTTGCTAAAGAAGCACTAAATTTAATTGATAATTTGGAACGTTCAAAACAAGTTTTAGAAACCGATGAGAACTTAAAAGATTCAGAAGCTCTTAAAAAATCCTTGGATCATTTGGATATTATTAAAAAAGATACCATTTCAATTTTTGAGAAAAATAATATTAAACCAATTGAAAGTTTAAATAAAAAATTAGATCCTAATTTTCATCAAGCAATGATGGAAATAGAGGATGAAACAAAAGAACCGGGAACAATTATTCAGGAAATTCAAAAAGGATTTACCATTAAAGATAGACTTCTTAGACCTTCATTAGTTGGTGTTTCTAAGAAAGTTTCTAAAAAAGACGAAAAAACTGAGGAAAATAAAGAAAATACAGAGGATAAATAATTCTTTGATCAACTTGTAGATTAGAATTTAAACCTTATATGACGATTAGGATAAAACATTATGAGTAAAATTATTGGAATAGACTTAGGTACAACAAATTCATGCGTTGCTATAATGGAAGGAACGCAAGCCAAAGTATTGGAAAATGCAGAAGGTGCAAGAACAACTCCTTCAGTTGTAGCCTTTACTGATGAAAGTGAAAAACTAATTGGACAGCCAGCAAAAAGACAAGCTGTAACAAATCCAGAAAATACAATTTTTGCAGTTAAGAGATTGATAGGTCGAAACTTTGATGATCCTACAGTCAAAAAGGATGTCGAAGCTGCACCTTTTAAAATAGTAAATTCTGAAAAAGGAGATGCTTGGATTGAAGCTAAAGGAGAAAAATATTCTCCATCTCAAATATCCGCATTCATTTTACAAAAAATGAAGGAAACTGCCGAAAAATATCTAGGTCAAGCGGTAACTAAAGCTGTAATCACAGTGCCAGCATATTTTAATGATGCTCAAAGACAAGCGACTAAAGATGCTGGAAAAATTGCTGGATTAGAAGTTTTAAGAATTATAAATGAACCAACTGCTGCATCACTTGCTTATGGTTTAGATAAAAAACAAAATAAAAAAATTGCTGTTTACGATTTGGGTGGAGGAACATTTGATGTTTCTATTTTAGAATTGGGTGATGGCGTGTTTGAAGTTAAATCTACTAATGGTGATACATTTTTAGGTGGAGAAGATTTCGATAATGCAGTTGTTGATTATTTAGTTTCCGAATTTAAAAAAGACAACGGTATTGATCTTAAATCTGATAAACTTGCTTTACAGAGATTAAAAGAATCTGCAGAAAAAGCAAAAATTGAACTATCCTCTGCTGAACAAACAGATATTAATTTACCGTTTATCACTGCAGATAAAACGGGTCCTAAGCATATTAACTTAAAAATGACTAGAGCAAAACTTGAAGCCCTAGTAGAAGATTTAATTGCCAGAACAATTCCACCTTGCAAAACTGCTTTAAAAGATGCTGGTGTTAACGCTAGTGAAATTGATGAGGTTGTTATGGTTGGTGGTATGACTAGAATGCCAAAGGTTCTGGAAGAAGTTAAAAACTTTTTTGGTAAAGATCCAAATAAAAGTGTAAACCCAGATGAAGTGGTAGCAATGGGAGCTGCAATCCAAGCTGGTGTATTACAAGGTGATGTTAAAGATGTTCTTCTGCTAGATGTTACCCCTTTATCACTTGGCATTGAAACACTAGGTGGTGTTTCTACAAAACTAATTGATAAAAACACAACAATACCAACCAAAAAAAGCCAAGTATTTTCAACTGCAGAAGATAATCAGCCAGCTGTGTCCATTAGAGTTTTACAAGGTGAAAGAGAAATGGCTAGTGACAATAAAGCTTTAGGTAATTTTGAATTAGTGGGTATTGCACCTGCGCCTAGAGGTGTTCCGCAAATCGAGGTAACTTTTGATATTGATGCAAACGGTATTGTAAATGTTTCTGCTAAAGACAAAGGCACAGGCAAAGAGCAAAAAATTCAAATCCAGGCTTCAGGTGGGTTAAGTGATGAGGAAATTGAGAAAATGGTTAAAGATGCCGAATCTAACAAAGAAGCTGACAAGAAAAAAAGAGAGTCGGTTGATGTTAGAAATCAAGCAGATACTCTAATCCACTCTACTGAAAAAAACTTAAAAGAACATGGAACAAAAGTTTCTGACGCAGAAAAGAAAGCTATCGAAGATGCATCAACAGATGTAAAGGAAGCTTTAAAAGGTGAGGATATTGAAGATATCAAGAAAAAAACAGAAGCTTTAGTTCAAGCATCTATGAAACTTGGAGAGGCAATTTACAAATCACAAGAAACTGCTAAACCAGAGTCAGGAAAAGATGATGGTGGAGATGATGCAGGTAAAAAAGACGAAAATGTAGTTGATGCTGATTTCGAAGAAGTAAAAGACGAGAGCAAAGAAAAAAGCGCGTAAACTGATATTTAAATGTCTGGGGTAATTAAATGGCTAAAAGAGACTATTATGATGTCCTGGGTGTTAATAAGAACGCTAGTCCTGAAGATTTAAAATCTGCATATCGAAAATTAGCCGTCAAATATCATCCAGATAAAAATCCTGGCAATACTAAAGCTGAGGATAAATTTAAAGAAGCTAGTGAGGCTTATGGGATACTCTCTGATAAAGAGAAAAAACAAAACTATGATAACTTTGGTCATGCAGCTTTTGAAAATGGGGGTGGAAGACCTGGTGGTGGTTTTGGAGGATTTAGTGGAGCAGATTTTTCAGATATTTTTGAAGATTTTTTTGGAGATTTTGGTGGTGGTGGAAGATCAAGAAATAGAAGAACTAATAATAGAGGATCAGATTTAAGATATGATTTATCTATTTCTCTTGAAGAGGCCTATCATGGAAAAAAACAAGACATAAAATTTTCAACCACTGAAAAATGTGGAACTTGTAAAGGAAATGGTTCAAGACAAGGTTTTTCACCTGAAACATGCTCTTATTGTGGTGGTAATGGAAAAATAAGGTCTAATCAAGGATTTTTTACTGTTCAACAAACATGTCCTCAATGTAACGGTAATGGAGAAGAAATCACAAACCCATGCACAGATTGTAATGGTCAGGGAAAAACACAAGCCTCAAAAAAAATTGCTGTAACAATTCCAAGAGGAGTTGATGATGGCACAAGAATTAGATTAGCTGGCAAAGGAGAGGCTGGAAGCAGAGGTGGTTCAACTGGAGATTTATACTTATTTGTTAATGTTAACTCACACAACTTATTTAAAAGGTCAGATGAAAATTTATTTTTTGAATTTCCCATTTCTCTTGCTGACGCTGCTCTTGGAACAACAATTGAAATTCCAACTATAGATGGCGGCAAAGCAAAAATAAAGATACCTGATGGGACTCAAAACGGTAAACAATTTAGATTAAAGGGTAAAGGAATGCCTTTCATGAGAAGAGGTGATTATGGTGATTTGTACGTTCAGGTTAAAACAGAAGTACCTGTTTATTTAAACAAAAAGCAGAAAGAATTATTAGAACAATTCAGAGAAATAGAAAATGATAAATCGAATCCAAGTATTAAAAAATTCTTTCAAAAAGCAAAAGATTTCTGGAAAAATTAAAAGACTAATTAATTAAAAAGAGTTAGTATTTTAATAATGAAAAAAATTAATTTAGGTATTTCAGGATGTATGGGAAGAATGGGTCAACAGCTAATTACATCGTCAAAAAAAAACAAAAGTTTCAATTTAAAAATACTCACAGAAAATAGAACTATAAATAAAAAAATTAATGGAATTAAACCTGAATTTAATACGGAAAATGCATTTAAAAAAACAGATATAATTATAGATTTTACAATTCCTAAATGTACACTTGAGATACTTAAAATAGCATCAAAGCTTAAAAAAAAAGTTGTAATTGGAACAACCGGATTTAGTAGATCTCAAGAAAACTTGATTAAAAAATATTCAAAAAAAATTCCTATATTAAAGGCTGGTAACATGAGTTTAGGTGTGAATTTGTTAATGTATTTAACTGAAATTGCATCAAAATCTCTAAATGAAAATTATTTGAGTAAAATACTAGAAGTGCATCACAAACATAAGAAAGATTATCCTTCAGGCACAGCCTTAATGTTAGGTAAAGGTATTGCATATGGTAAAGGTAAAAATCTTTATAGTTTAATTGGTAAAAAGTTTTTAAATAAAAAATCTTTTCCTTACGGAAAAAAAATTAATTTTAGCTCGTTGAGAAAAGGTGAAATTATAGGCGAACATGAAGTAAAATTCTCAAGTGGTAAAGAGATTATTACTTTAAACCATGAGGCTTTTGATAGAGCATTATATTCCGATGGAGCCTTAACAGCTGCAAAATGGCTTATGAAAAAAAAACCAGGTTTATATTCAATGAGAGATATGCTTAATTTTTCATAATGAATGAAAAAGAAAAAGCAAAACAAATAATTAAAATTTTAAATAAGATTTATCCTTCAGCTCCAGTTCCATTAAAACATAAAAATACTTTTACGTTATTGGTCTCTGTTCTTTTATCTGCACAGTGTACAGATGTAAATGTGAATAATGTTACTAAAGATATTTATCCTAAATACAATAAACCTGAACACTTTGTAAAATTAGGAAGAAAAAAAATTGAAAAATTAATTAAAAGCATTGGAATTTTTAGAATTAAAGCAAAAAGCATTTATTTAATGTCAAAACAAATTTTAGAAATACATAATGGAAAAGTTCCAAAAACTTTTGAAGAACTAGAAAAACTACCTGGTGTAGGCCATAAGACAGCTAGTGTTGTGATGTCTCAAGGCTTTGGATATCCAGCATTTGCTGTAGATACACATATACATAGACTCGCACAAAGATGGGGCCTTACAAATGGAAAAAACGTTGTTCAGACAGAAAATGATTTAAAAAGGATTTTTTCTAAAAAAATATGGTCAAAACTTCATCTGCAGATAATTTTTTATGGAAGAGAATATTGCAAAGCTCGAGATTGTTATGGATTAACTTGTAAAATATGTACTACTTGTTATCCTAATAGAAAAAAATCCGTAATTACAAAAAAAGCATAAAATGAAAATTTTAGGTATTGGAAACGCAATTGTTGATGTGCTTTGTAAAGTTGATGATGAATTTTTAATTAAAAATTCTCTAACTAAAAGTACTATGAAACTAATAGATAAGACAGAGTTTAAAAACCTACTTTCAGGTTTATCTATTGAGGATACTATTTCTGGTGGTTCAGTTGCAAATTCTATTGTTGGGTTGTCACAACTAGGCAATAATGTTGGTTTTATTGGAAAAGTTAATAATGACGAACTGGGTCAAAAATATGAAGACGGATTACAAAAGGAAAAAGTAAACTTTTTATACTCCAAAAAAAATGAGCCTACTCCTACAGGAACTTGTTTAATTTTAATTACTCCAGATTCCGAGAGGACTATGTGTACTTTTCTTGGTATTGCAGGAAAAGTAAGTGATGAAGATGTAAACGCAGATCTAATCAAGAAAGCAGAAATAACTTTTTTAGAAGGTTATTTATGGGATGAGGGAGAACCAAAAAAAGCTTTTGATAAAGCTATTTTAAACTCAAATAAAGTTGCTATGTCATTATCTGATCTTTTTTGTGTTGAGAGGCATAAAGCTCAATTTTTAGAACTGGTAAAAAATAAACTTGATATTATTTTTGCTAATGAACAAGAAATATTATCATTAACTGAAAGTAAATCATTTTATGAGGCAGTAACTTTTGTAAAAAATTTAAATAAAGATGTTGTAATTACTAGAGGTAAAAAAGGTGCAATGGCAGTAAGTAAAAATGAGGTAGTAGAATGTGCTGCAGCAAAAAATCTTAACATAACTGATCTAACTGGTGCAGGGGATCTATTTGCTGCTGGGTATTTGCATGGAGTTATAAATCATAAAAGTGTCAAAGAAAGTTTGGGGATAGGTACTGAATTATCAGCTAAAATTATTCAGAAAATTGGTGCAAGAATTTAATATTTTTTAGGCTTTGGGTTTTTTAAGCGTTTAAAACTACCTTTGCCTTTTTTTGCTTTAACTATTTTTGGTTTGAATTTATTTGTATATAAATCTTTGATAATAGGATTTTTCTTATTTAATTTTATAACCATTTTTTTCACTTATAATAAAATCATTATCGTTAAAAAAATTTAAGAATTTTTTTCTAAGTCTATATATATGGGTTTCAACAGTATGTGTTTCTAACTCTTTTTGATAACCCCATACTTTTGACTGCAATTCATCACTACTGGTTGGTTTAGCATTATTTGATAAATAAATAATAGTTTGAATTTCTTTTTCAGTTAATTTTAACTTTTTTTCATCTTTAAAAATTTCCCTAGAATTTAAATCAATTTTATAATTATTAATTAATATTTGTGATTGATCATTAAATTTTTGTTTTAATAGCTGTATATTTATTTTTTCAATTAATTTAGAGATTTTTATAGGCTCTGACTTTATAATTAGATAATTTTTAATTTTTGGAATTTCTTTTTTTGTAATGATTAAATGATTTGAAATTGACTTCATTTGTTTGTCCAAGCTTTCTTGGTTTGAGATTTCAATAACCTCAAAATTTAAATAGTCATCTAATTCACTCATAATTTCACATAAATATGGTAACTGATAGATTAATAAATTTTGATTATTCATATATATTAAGAATATGTTAATTATTCTCAAAAATAAACATACTCTTCAGGTTGATGAGTTTAGTTTTAAATGCTGTATTGGAAAAAACGGTTCATCTCTCGTAAAAAAAGAAGGTGATAAAAAAACTCCTAAAGGCATTTTTAAGATTGAAAATTTATATTATAGAAAAGATAAAGTAAAAAAGCCTCTTACCACTCTAAAGTGCATAAAAATTAAGAATAATATGGGATGGTGTGATGACGTTTATCACCCAAAAAAATACAATAAATTAATAAAAACTAGTTTTGAAATTAAACACGAAAAACTTAAAAGAACAGACGACAAATATAATCTGTTAATACCTATAAAATATAATTTTGATAAGCCTGTAATTGGACTAGGTAGTTGTATTTTTATTCATCTTACAAAAGATTATAAACCAACTGCAGGATGCATAGGACTGAAAGAAAAAGATTTTTTAATAATGTTAAAATTAATTGATAGAAATACAAAAATTAAAATTCTCTAATAACGCTCTCCAAAAATACTAGAACCTACTCTCAAATATGAAGCATTATTAATTGCTGCTTTCATATAGTCAGATGACATTCCCATACTTAGCTCAGGTAAATTATTTTCTTTGTTTAACTTTTTCATTTTTTCGAAGTAAATTGTAGAATCTTCATTCATAGGTGGAATACACATTAAGCCCAATATATCTAAATTAATTTCTCTACAATAAGAAATCAATGAATTTAACTCGCTTAAATTCACTCCAGATTTTTGATCTTCTTGCCCTATGTTAACCTGAATAAAAATTTTAATTTTTTTATCTATTTTAATTTGTTCTTCTGAAATTTTTTTGGCTAACTTTTCACTATCGACAGAATGAATATAATCAAAAATTTTTACAGCAAATTTTACTTTATTGGTTTGTAATTTTCCTATCAAATGTAACTGAATATTAGGATTTGATAATTTGATTTCAGTCCATTTATCAACAGCCTCTTGCACTTTATTTTCTCCAAAATCTTTATGGCCATGATCAATTAGGGGTAAGATTTTTTCAATTTTAAAAGTCTTGGATACTGCTATTATTTTTGGTATTTTATCAATTTTATGTTCATCTAAATAAGAATTTAATTTATTTTGAATATCAACTAAATTTTGAACAGTTTTATGCATAAAAATTTGATCAATAAATATTAC